>DATJLY010000073.1:0-2886 GCA_035509095.1 Allostellaceae bacterium
GATTCGCTTCCTCGCGCCTGCCGCGACACCGGCAAGCCGTGCTTGGTCGTGGCTCCGGGAGGCCTGCCGGCGGAGGAGCGCCAACGCTACGAGGCCGGTGGCGTGCGGGTTCTGGGCGATACACAAAGCACGCTCGAAGGCATCGCGGCGATGCTGGCCTCGCCGCGCTCCTATCCCGAGCCGCCGCTGCCGCGCAAGACCAACGCCGACGGCGCGTCGCTGAACCTGACACGGCCGCTAACCGAGCCGGAAAGCCTCAGGCTGCTGTCCTGCTTCGGCATTGACACGGTGACAATGCGCGTCTGCCGCAGTGCGGACGAGGCGGTGGTGGCGTCCATCGATCTTGGTTTTCCGGTCGTGCTGAAAGCGGCGACCCCTGGGCTCGCGCATAAGAGCGACCGGGGAATGGTCCGTCTTGGCCTCATGAACGCTGAGGCGGTACGCGCGGCGCACGTCGCGATCGGCGCGCCAGCCGAGGCAGTGGTGCAGCGCCAGGTCGCGGGCGGGCTCGAGGCGATCATCGGCGTCACGCGCGCGCCGGGTGTCGGCGCTCTGTTGCTTGCCGGGCTCGGCGGCATCCATGCCGAAGCATTCTCCGAGCCGTGCCTCTGGCCGCTGCCGACGAGCCGGACCGAGATCGAGCGCAAGATCGGCACCGGGCCATTGGGTCGCGCTCTTGCAAGCGCGTGCCGGCGCGACGCGAGCGCGTGCGCAGCACTTGTCGCGGCGCTGCTCGCGCTTCAGGATGCGGCGCTCTGGGCCGGTGCGCGTATCGCGGCGATCGACATCAACCCGCTCATCCTCGCCGATGGCAGGGCGGTCGCGGTCGACGCGTTGGTCGTGCCGGCCGGCGCCACGCCCCAGGAGGCATGATGGAGACGTTGCCGATTTCGCCCCTTGGGCCGGTGAAGCTTGCGATCACCATGGACGATCTCTTGCTCTTCCGGGGCGCACCTTACCCGCCGCGCTATACGCCGATGGGGATCGTCCAATCCATGACCGAGGCTCTGGCCTCGCACCGCGTCGGCGGTGCCTATGCATTCTCCAACACCGCGCCTGCCGAGGACGATCCCGAGCTGCTCGATGTGTTCGGCCGTTGGCTCGAAGCGGGCCATCATATCGGCAATCATACGCATCACCACGCAAGCCTGAATTGGGTTGACGCGAAGACCTATATTGGCGACATCGAGCGCGCCGAATCCATGATCGCGCGATGGCTCGACCGCGCGCCGCTGCGCACTTTTCGCTTCTGCATGGACATGTGGGGCGACACGGCGGAAAAGCGTGATGCGGTGCAGGACTATCTTGCACGTGCGCGCTATGTCGGCGTGCCGATCAGCATCGGCTTCCACGATGCGCGCTATGTCACGCCTTATTGGCGGACCCTCAAGCGCGATGACCGCGACGGAGCGGCGTGGATGCGGCGCGGCTATATCGAATCGGCAGTGCACGAGCTGCGGCTGCACGCCGCCAACGCACGCGCCGTCTTCGGTCGTGATCCGATCCATATCTGGCTCATTCACGGCACGCCGATCGCCGGCGATTGCCTAGCCGAGATTCTTGACCGGTTCGAAGCGGCGAACGTCATGTTCGTCCCGCTGAACGAGGCGCTTGCAGATCCCATGAACGCAATGATCCCGCCGCGCATCAGCCCCGAATTCATCCACCAGGTGGAGAAATGGGCGCTTGTGCGCGGCATTCCCGTCGACGACCGCGCGCCCGCTTTCCTCGACGAGGCGGAAAAACTTCATCTAGCGCCCGGGGAAAGCTCCGTAGACACCTGGCGGGTGATGACGGGGTTCATGGCCGAGCGCCTGGGCGCCAGGATCGCGCCGTTCCCGTTGGCCGATTGTCAGCGCTGATCCTTCCCCGTCGATGAAGGCCTGTCATGCCATTCTTCAGCTTTCCCGATGACGCCCGATGGAATGATGATACGGACTCCGTCGAGTTCAGCGTGTCGATAGGGGAGTATGTGGGCACGGCACGGGTCGCAAGGCCCGTCTTCAGGCGGTTTGGAGGGAGAACGGTTTCCGCCGAGGAATGTCTTGCCTCCTATCATCTCTATCGCACGGAATTCGAGCGAGCGGTCGAGGCGAAGATTCGGCGCAGAGAGCTTGCCGAGGATGGCAATGTCGACATTGTCGGCCGCGACCTCTGAGCGCCTCGATCGGCGTCATCCTCTGGCGGCCTCTGACTTCAGCGTACCGGCAGCGTGAATTCGAAGACCGCACCGCGTCCCGCGTTGGCGCCCGCCTGCAAACGGCCGCCATGAGCCGCAATGATGCGCCGGCTGATCGACAGGCCCATGCCCGTCCCTTGCGGCTTGGTGGTGAAAAAGGCGTCGAAAATGCGCTCACCATCGGCAGCCGGAAATCCCGGGCCGGTGTCGCGGACGGCGATCGATAATTGACCATCGTGGGTCCGCTTCGACGAGACGGTCAGCAAGCCGCCCGTGCCTTGCATCGCCTCGATGCCGTTGAGCATGAGGTTCACCACAACTTGCTGGAGCTGGATGCGATCTGCGGTCGTCGCAGGAAGCCCGGGATCGAGTTCCGTTCTGATGGAAACGGAGCTTCTATTCGCAATGGTGCCGAGCAAGGCACTCATCTCGCGAACAATCTCGTTCAAGTCAACCGCCTCCCGTTCCGACGTGCCCCGCCTGTACAGAGAACTCACCCGGTCGACGATGCCGCTGGCGCGTGTCACATAGTCGACCACTTTTGCGGCGGCGTTCTTTGCGTCCTTGAGCTCGGGCGCATCGTGATTGAGATGGCGGGTGACGAGGTTGGCGTGGATAACGGCAGCAGTGATGGGCTGCTTGACTTCATGAGCGAGGGAGGCGGCAAGCTCTCCCATCATGCTGACTCGGTTCATATGCGCGAGATC
>DATJLY010000074.1:0-18890 GCA_035509095.1 Allostellaceae bacterium
CGACTTTCGCCGACCAAGCCAATCCCGACAGCCTCGAGAAGGTCGGTAGCCAGGCCGGGGTCTTCAGGTGCGGCCCAAGGCTCATGGGAGCCCGGAAGCAGTATAGAGACGGTGGAGCGCCCCGGAGGTGACCCGCGCACGGCAAATGATGCGTATCATCTCGTGCTTATGATACCGTCGCCCATGGTATCCGTAAACTCGCGTGTGTTGGCGAAGAGAATTAAGATACAACCGCTTTAGCTCCCGTTAATTGATGACGCTCCTTTGACCGGCTCCGACGTCTTATGACGGTGCATCAGCCTACCATGACCGGGTCCGAGGTCGCTTCGCCGAAGGTCTATGTCTGCGTTCTGAGCTGGAACAAGATCGACAATACGCTTGCGTGCCTCGACTCGGTGTTCGCGCAGGACTATCCGAACCTCAGGGTGGTCGTGGTCGATAATGGCTCGACCGATGGATCGATCGAAGCGCTTCGCGCGCTTGGCGACCGCATTGAACTGGTCCAGCATGGGGAAAATCTCGGCTTCACGGGCGGATGCAACGCGGGCATTCGACATGCTCTCGCCCATGGCGCCGACTATGTCTGGTTGCTGAACAACGACAGCTACTGCAAGCCCGAAACCCTGTCTTTGCTGGTGGACTACGCCGAAGCGCGGCCGGCAATCGGCCTGGTCGCCCCGATCATCGCGGATCGGCGGACCGGCATCGACGGCTTCGCGATCAGGCGCATCGATCTCGCGACCGGCCAGATCGAGGCGACCGCGGACCCGGGCGAAGCCGAGGCGATGCAGGAGCGATACCCGAGCCAGATCATGATCAAGGGCACCGCGCTGTTGCTGAAGCGCGGCCTGATCGACCGCGTCGGGCTTCTGGACGACCGGTTCTTCGCCTATTGCGAGGACGACGATTACTGCATGCGTAGCGCGGCGGCCGGATTCCGCGCGGCTTGCGTCACCGCGGCCCGGGTCTATCACGACGAGACCACCCCGGCTCCGGGTCAACCCTGGCGCCAGCCTTATGCCTTCTATTATGCCGTGCGGAACGGGCTTCTGTTCTGGCGCAAGCACGCGCACGGCCTTGCCGGGTGGCGATATGGCCGCTGGCATGCCTGTACCATGTTCCGGGTGCTGGCGCGTGGCGGATATGGGCCGAACGAGACCGAGGCCTTTGCCGACGGGCTGTGGAGCGGGCTTCTGGGCGCGACGGGTCGGTGGGATCCCTCACGCGCGTCGCACCGCATGCCGCGCCTCTTGCGGCGACTGTTCGTGGCGAAGCCCGCGGTCGTCTTGGGTTTGCTCGAGGCCGATCCGCGTGCCGTCATGCGCGGCTTCAAGCGCCCGCTAGGCTGACGCGCGGTGCGCCGACCCGCACGTGAAGCGGACGGCAAAATCGTCAGACGATCACGACGATAGGATAGCAGCGCGTTCCGCCGCGCTTCCCCGCAGCGGGAGGCACCGCATTTCATTTCCGGCTTGAACGAACAAATTTCGGAGGGAACGAACAAGCGCACGCGACGTTCTCATGCTGCATTGCGAAGCGGCATGGGCATCCAATGACGTGGCCGCCTGTGACAGGAAATGAAAACAAGAAAGACACAAGATGGAATTGGGGCCCGATACGTCGCGACCACGCGTTCTCTTCATCGCCTCGGAGGCTTATCCGCTGGCCAAAACAGGCGGCCTTGCCGATGTGTGCGGCGCGCTGCCGGTGATGCTGGCAAGCCTTGGGGTCGATGTACGGCTGATGCTCCCAGGCTATCCCGAGGCGCTTGAGCGGGCGCGGAACAAGCGCACCATCGCCCTGGACATGGCCGAGGGCCGGCTGGTCGCCGCGACCATGCCGGGGAGCGATCTTGGCGTCCTTCTCTATGATTGCCCGTCGCTCTTTGCCCGTCGGGGTGGGCTCTATCGCGACGATGATGGCCAGGACTGGCCCGACAATGACCGGCGTTTCGCGATGTTCTGCCGCGCGGCGGCCTCGGTCGCGCTGGGCCGGTCCGCGCTCGAGTGGCAGCCGGACCTCGTCCATGCCCATGATTGGCACGCCGGTCTCGTGCCGGCGCTGCTGCGTTATAGCGGCGGAAAACAGCCGAAATCCGTCTTCACCGTCCATAACCTCGCCTTCCAGGGGAATTTCCCGCTCGGAGCTTTTGCCGGCCTTGGCCTGCCGGGCGAGGCGCTGTCGCCCGATGGCGTCGAATTCTACAACCATGTCTCTTTCATGAAGGCCGGGCTGCGGTTTGCCGACCGGCTGACGACGGTCAGCCCGACCTATGCCCGCGAGATCCTCACCGCCGAGCATGGCTGCGGCTTCGAGGGACTGCTACGGACCCGCGCGCGCGACCTGGTCGGCATCCTCAACGGCATCGACGATGTGGTCTGGGATCCGGCGAATGACGTCGAGCTGCCGTCGCGCTACAGCGCCGCGGACCCCGCCGGCAAGGCGGCGTGCAAGCGGGCGCTGCAGCAGGAGATGGGCCTCGAGAGCCGGGACGCGCCCTTGCTTATCTTCGTGAACCGCCTGACGCACCAGAAGATGGCGGACGTCGTCCTCAACGCGGTGCCTTGTCTCATCGCCGATGGCGGCCAGGTCGTTGTGCATGGCGAAGGCGACCACGAGATCGAGCGGGGCCTGGTCTCGCTGGCCCACGCCTGTCCGGGTCAGGTGGCGGTGCGCGTCGGCTATGCCGAGCCCCTGGCGCATCGCCTCCATGCCGCCGCGGACCTGTCGCTGACGCCGTCGCGCTTCGAGCCATGCGGCCTGACGACGATGTACGCAATGCGCTATGGCGCGCTGCCGGTCACGCGCCCGGTAGGCGGGCTCAAGGACACGGTCGACGACGCCGGCTCCCATGACGACGACGCGGCCGAAGGGTCGGGCTTCATGTTCAGCGAGACGACCGCCGACGGCCTCACCCAATGCGTGCGGCGCGCAACGCGCTGGTACGGCGAACCCATGGCGTGGGAGGCGCTGCGTCGTCGCGCGATGCGCCGCAATTTCGGCTGGGAGCGCTCCGCAAGACAATATTGCGCCCTTTATGCGGACCTGCTGGGCTCGACCGAGCCTCCGATCGCGGTCGCCGCCGAGTAGCCGGCCGTTCAGGGCAGGAATTTCTCGGTATAGAGCGTCTTGTCCTTCGGGACCTCGGTCATGAGGCCGAGCGTGACGAAGGACTTGACCGTGGCGTCGATCGCCTTGGGATCGAACCGCCCGGTCGTGGACATCGCGGGCATCTCGTGGTCGAACACCTGGGACGCGATCTCGGGCGTGAGATTGGTCGCCGGCTGGATCAAGCGGATCGTGTCCGCCTTGTGCGCGTTCGCCCACTTGATCGTGTCAAACCATGCGGCCAGGAACTGCTTCACCTCGTCAGGGTGATTGGTCACCAGCGTGTCGCTGGCGCAGATGACGTGCGTGATGTACTGCGTCATGTCGTCGAAATTGACGATCGGGTGGGCCTTGCCCCGCGCCTGGAGCAGGAGCCCGCCTTCATAGGGCGCCACGATCGCGTCGACATTCTTCACCAGCAGCGCCGGTACCGCGCTGTTCATGGCGCCGATATAGGCGCGCTTCACGCCGTTCGTGCCCCAGCCCTCCCGCTCCGAGAAGGCGAGCGCCAGATACGAGGTCAGCGACGTCTCCGAGGTGACGCCGATCGTCTTGCCTTTGAGGTCCGCAGGCTTGGCGATGTCGCCGTCGTTGCGGACGACGATCGACAGATCGACCGGCGCACCGGCCATGGCCGCCACCACCATCTCCGGCACGCCCTTCACCACGAAGGCAAGCTCGGCATTGCCGGAGACCGACATGTCGATGGCGCCCGATGTCATGCCCTGATCGAGCTTGCCGCCGCCGGCGAAGTTCACCTTCTCTATATCGAGCCCGTGCTGCGCGAAGATGCCGGCTCCGATGCCGACATCGAGAAGCGCAAAGACGAAAGCGCTTCCCTCGGGCGTCCCGATCCGAAGCTTCTCCGCGGCGAACCCCTGCTGCGCGGCGAGCCACACCACCATCGCCGCGCCGGCGGCGAGTACCGTATGCGATCGTTTCACGAGAATCCTCCCTCTCATCCTTGTTGTTCGATTCGTCTCAAGGCGATATCTCCTCGAGCACGCGGCGCCTTGATTCGATGCCCCAGAGCGGCACCGCGACGGCAGCAACAAGCGCCACCAGACCAAACATCGCGAAAATGCTCTCTATCCCCAAATGCGCCGCCAGCAAGCCGCCAACGGCCGACGGCGCGATGATGCTGGCAAGCCGGCTCGCGCTGTTGCCGGCGGCGATGCCAAGGCTGCGGAGCCGCGTCGGATAGAGCTCGGCCGTATAGTTGACGATCAGGATATTGGTGAGCGAGGTGCCGATATTGATCGCGGTGCTCACGATCAGCAGCATCGGCCAGGCCGTATAATCGAGCCACGCGAACGCCAGCGCGCCCGCGAAATTCGCGGCCGCCATGGTCGTGAAGCCCGTGAGAAACAGGGGCAACCGGCCGACGCGATCGACCACAAGCGACTCGCTGTACATGGTGACGAGCCGCACCACCGAGACGAAGACCGACAGCGCCAAAGCGTCCTTGACCGGCAAGCCGCCGATCCGGACATAAAGCGACGGCAGCCACGTGCCAAGCCCATAGATCACGAAATAGGTGCAGGCCCAACCGACCCACAGTACGAGGGTCCGGCGCCGATAGGCGCGCGAGAACAGCTCGGCGAGCTCGGTCCGCTTTGGTTCGGGCACGGGAGCGAGCTCGGGCGGCGGCAACGGACCTTTCGCCTGCTGCTCGATCCCGCGCAGCACGGCGTCGGCCTCGGCATAGTTGTCGTGATCGGCAAGCCAGCGCGGCGATTCGGGCAGCGCGAAAAATCCATAGATCGCGACCAGCGCCGGTATGCCGCCGAAGATGAAAAGGGCATGCCAGCCGGCACTTTCCCCGAAGAGCTGAAAGGAGAGAAGGCCGATCGCCGGCGCCAGCAACACGCCCCATTGAAACGTCGTCTGATAGATGCCGGCGAACCGGCCGCGGCGCGTGGCGCGCACGAGCTCGCTGAACATCGCGACCGCGGGTGCCAGCACGCCGCCCAGCCCCAATCCCTGCATCGCCCGCATCACGACAAGACTGTGGAAATCCCACGCAAAGGCGCACGCGATCGACAGCGCGCCGTAAAGCAGCATGGACCCCAGGAACGCCGCCTTGCGTCCGTAGATCTCGCTGATGAACCCGAACACCCACGCGCCAACGAATTGGCCGACAAAGCCCGAGCTGAGGACGATCCCGGTGTTGAGGAAGCCGATATGGAATTCCTTGAAGATGACGGGCATGGCGACAGCGAGCGCGCCATTATCGAAGCCGTCGAAGAACAGGCCCGACGACAGGATCGCCGCGAATTTCGCGTGGGCGCGCGTGAAGGGAAGCCGCTCGAGCCGGCCGATGATCTCGCTGCGCCGATCGGCACGGCTCGCGGACACTGTGATCGCCTTCAAGGGCTCGCCGGCGGCCACGGGCGTCCGCCCCGCGCGCCGCCGGGCACCCGGATCGCGGCGGACGGCCCTATTTCGCCGCCGCCAGCTCGCGCTGCGGCGTGGATTTTGCGCTTTCGCGCGCCTGCTGCGCCTCGATGTCCGCGACCATCGGCAGCTCGATCACATAGAACAGGCCGCCGGTTTTCGAGGTGATGGCGCCCACATCGGCGCCGTGCTGGAGATACATATAGGTGCCGACATCCGCGGTCTTGCCGCCCTGCCACGTCTTGCCGTCATACTCGATCGAGCCGTCGACGAGATAGCGGATCTCGGCATCGTCCATGTGCTGCGCCGGAATCCGCGCACGGGGCGCAAGTCGCGTCAGCCGGATGCCCGAGCCGCCGAACGTGCCGAGGCGCTTGTGCTCGACCCCGTCGAGCGTGCGATCGCCGACCCAGGGATGGCCGTCGGGCTTCATCACGATCGGCTTCTCGAACCGGCCCTTCGGGAACGCGACCTTCTTGCCGGTGACGTGCTCGGTGAGCGCGAGATGCGAGTCCTTGTTGATCTTGCGGCCATTCGCCTGGAGCTTGGTATAGACGCCGTCCTTGAAGGTGGCGCCTTCCGCCAGCATCTCGAGCCGCGCTTCGCGCAGCTGCTTGTGGGTCAGATATGGAATGCCCGAGAGCCCCTGGAATTGCAGGCCAAGACCGAAGCACGGCTCTTCCTGCATCTGCGGCCCGTAATAGACGCCTTCGGGATAGAAGCCGACCTCCCCTTCTTCGAGCCAGCCATCCTTGATCATGCGGCGACCGCCGAGATTGTAGCGGTACTGATCGAAGATATGCTTGTGGCGCGGGGTGCCGTAGCCCTTGTCATAGTGGCGCCAGCTGAATTCCAGGATGACGCCGGGGACGCCCGTGTCGAGCGGAAACGCCTTGCCCGAGCTGCTTCCTTCGCGGCCGAAGCCGGGCGTGTGATGAAGCTCGATGTCGGCGGCGCTCACGATGGTGACGGTGCGCTTCATGGGCGGTTCCCTCCATTTGCGGGCCAATGATTGCTTCCAAGTAGATCAAATCGGCGGCGCCATGACAACATGCCAGCGGCCGGCACGAACGCTCACTGCACGCGCTTTGCCGCTTCCTCGACCAGGCTCAGATCGGCGTGGCTCGCCACGTCGATGTGCTGCTTGATGAAACCGAATTCCTGCAGAAGGTCCACATTCTGCTGGATCGCGGAAAGGTCCGGGTGGAGGCGCGGGTCGTGATAGAGATCGTTCTTGGTCAACACCCACCCGAGCCGTTCCGGCGGGACCTTGATGAAGTCGGAGATGATCTTGATCGCCGCGTCGTGATTCGCCGGATCGAGGTACCAGCGCGTCGCCCGCATATCGTCTTCGAAGAAATCGACGAGCGCGGCACGATGCTGCGCGATGTAGGGCGCCCGCGCGGTGATGAACAGGAAATCGGTGACGCCCACCGCGTCCCGTTGCGTGAAGAGATCGCGGCCGATCGCCTGCAACCCCGGATCCATCGTGAACGGCTTGACGCCGACGATGAGGTCGACCTTCTTGTCGGCAAGCAGCCCCTTCATGTTCGGAAATTGCGCCTCGACGATCGTGTAGTCGCCGGGATATTCGAGATGATGGCGGCGCAGCATGACGCGCATGAAGATGTCCTGGCCGCCGCCGAGGCCGTTGACCGCGGCGATCTTGCCTTTCAGGTCCTCGACCGTCTCGATGCCGCTGTCCTTGCGCACCATGTAGCGGTTGGTGTCATAGCCCTCATAGCCGTCGCGGACCTCGTCCGAAACAATCCTAAGATCGTCGAGGCCCGCATTGAGGATCGCCGGGCCCAGCACGTTGAAGGTCATGGGACAGAGATCGAGCTCGCCCGCGGCGAGCGCCTGAAGCGCCACGGACGAGCCGGCAAAACGCGTCGGCTCGAGCGTGTAGGATTGGCCCAGATGCCGCGCGAGGCCCGGATGCGCGAACAGGATGGGCGTGAGCTGCGCCGGCGCCACGGCCCACCCGATCCGGATCTTCAGCGGCTCGTCCGCGCGCGCCGCGGCCACGGCTGTAGCCGCGATCAACACGCCAAACAGCCAAGCCCGCCAAAATCTCGCCGCGGTCATTATCGCCCCCCAATCAAGTCGGTCACGCCATCAGGCAAAAGGCGGGTTCGCACCCTCGATCTGCACCCGGTCGCCCGTGCGGGTCTGCGGGAAATAATCCCACACCGCATAATGCTGGGTGCAGCGGTTGTCCCAAAATGCGATCGAATGCCTGCGCCAGGAAAAACGCACCTGCCACAGCGGGCTCTCGCAGTGATTGTAGAGGAAGGCCAGCACCGCCTTGCTTTCCTCGGACGGCAGCTCGTTGATGTGCGAGGTATAGGCGCGGTTGACGTAGATCACTTTCCGCTTCGTCTCGGGATGGCGGATGATCACGGGATGGACCGAGACATTGTACTTGCCGTCGGGATTGAAGCGGCGGAATACGAGCCCGCCGTCGTGGGTCGCGGTCAGCCCCTCGAGATAGGTCTGCATGCGCGGCGACAGGTGGTCATAGGCGGCATACATGCTGGTAAAGCACGTGTCTCCGCCCGTCGGCGGAAGGGTATGGATATGGAGGACGCTGCCCATCGGCGGGATCGGATCGCAGGAAAGGTCGGTGTGCCATTCCTCGCCCGCCACGTGCTTTGAATTGGCATCGGCGTGGAGGAGGCGCACCTCGGGATGCTCTTCCATGCCCTTCATCGCCGAATGGACGTGGAGCTTGCCGAAATGCTGCCCGAAATGCTTGAGCGTCGGCACGTCGATCGGCTGCTCGCGGAAGAAGATGACGCCGTTGTCGAGAAGCGCCTGATGGATGTCCTCGACCTGGCGGTTCGTGAGCGGCCTTTGCAGGTCGATCCCCGAAACCTCGCCGCCGATATGCGGGGTGAGCCGCTTGACCTCGATCGTCTCGTAGCCCATCGCTGACCCTCGGTCCTGCCTTAAGCCCATGTTAAGCGGATTTTTGGGGCTCGCCTAGGCCGATCGGCGTTAACCGACGTGCGGCAGGACCGAGACGTGGATGGCGCCGCGGGCGCCCTCGCCGCCAACGGTACGGATGGCATCCTCGACTTTGTCGAGCGTGAAATGATGCGTCGCCAGCTTTTCGAGCGGGTATTTGCCCGACTCGAGAAGCGCGATCGCGCGCTTCATGTCGCGCGCGGTCCGGCCGCGCACGCCCTTGATGGTGAGCTCCTTCAGAAAGATCTGGTCGGGATCGAAATCGGTCGCAAATCCGTGCGCCTCGCCGGCGACCACGATCGTGCCGCCCATCGTCGCGAGCTCGACGGCTTGCTTCAACGCGCCCGGCGCGCCCGCCGTCACGTTGATCACCGCGTCCGCCATCCGTCCGCCCGTGATCGCGGCGACGCGCTCCACCGGATTCTCGCCCGAATCGACATCGATCGTATGATGGGCGCCGAAATCGCGTGCGAGCGCGAGCCGCGCCGCGTCGTGGCCACGGCCGGTCACGATGATGGTCGCCGCCCCCGCCTCTTTCGCCGCTATGACCGAGGCAAGCCCCTGCCCGCCCGGACCCTGGATCACCACGGTCCCGCCGATGCCGATCCCGCCTTCGGCATGGACCCAGCGTATGCCGTTCGACAGCGGGACATAAAACGGCGCGACGGTGGTCGGCACCGAATCCGCGATCTTGTGCAACAGCGCCTGCGGATCGAGATAGAAATATTCGGCATAGCCGCCCCACAGGCCCGGCGCGACCGAGAGCGGCGTGAAGCCGTACATCTTCTCCATCTTCATGCCGCTGCAAATATAATAGCGGCCGGAGAGGCAGTATTCGCAGCGCCCGCACGGCGCATATTCCTCCATGACGATGCGGTCGCCCTCCTTGACGCCCCAGCGTTTGGCGGCCCGCGCGCCGATCTTGGCGACGCGCGCCACGATCTCGTGGCCGGGGATCAGCGGCGGCGGGGCATAAAAGGCGAGCGCACCGGTATAGATCGGCCAGTCGGCGCCGCACACGCCGGTGATCTCGACCTTGGCGATGCCGGAATCGGCGTCGATCTCCGGCAGCGCGAACTCGCGCAGCTCGATCTTGCGGGGCGCCACCAGGACCGCGGCGAGCGTCTTCTCCGCCATCGCTAAAGCTGCTCGTTGCGTCGTTGCAGCGTCATGCCGCGCTTGCCCCAGACATGGGCGAAATGGGCGAACCGCATGACACGATCCTAGGGCGAAACAGCTTGCGGAAACAGGGGCAATCTCACACTATCGAAGCTCGGGGCAACGCACCAAATGGCAGCCACACCAATCGATTACGAGGCGCTGACGCGGGACGCGCGGGTCCATGGCAGCCTCTATCGCGACCCCGCCATCTTCGAGCGCGAATTCGACGCGATCTGGCACAAAGTGTGGGTCTATCTCGCGCATGAAAGCGAGATCCCGCGCCCCGGCGACTATGTCTCGCGCCAGATCGGCCGGCAGCCGGTGATCGCGATCCGGGACGATGATGGCGGCGTCAATGTCTTCTTCAACCGCTGTCGCCACCGCGGAAACCTTCTCTGCCATCGCGACCACGGCAACGCCGAGACGTTGAAATGCCCCTATCACGGCTGGACCTATGGGCGGTCGGGCGACCTTCTCGCGTCGACCTTCGAGGAGGCTTATGGCGGCGATCTGAACCACAAGGCGTTCGGGCTCACGCGCGTGCCTCGCGTCGGCACCTATCGCGGCCTGATTTTCGCCAGCGCGAGCGCCGAAGGGGCGACGCTCGAGGACCATCTGGGTCAGGTGAAAACCTATATCGACCTGTTCATGGACGTGTCGCCCTCGGGCGAAATCGATCTCCGCACCGGCGTGCAGAAGCTCAAATACAAGGGCAATTGGAAATTCCTGCCGGAGAATTCACTCGAAGGCGACTATCACGGGCCGTTCATCCACAAGATCGCGTTCGAGCTGCATTCGCGCCGCAGCGGCCTGGACATGAGCTCGCTCTACGAGAACGAAGTGCCCGACGTCATCCGCTCGCTCCCCGGCGGCCACATGATCGAGGATTATCGCGGCGCGAGCATGGCGGCGCCGAAGCGCGCGCCGAGCCCCGCGCGGCAAGCCTATGTCGCGATGATGGAGGCGCGCTATGGCGCCGAAAAGGCGCGCGAGCTTCTCGGCACGATCCCGCCGCTCGTCTATGTCTTCCCGAACCTCATCTACATCATGACGCATATCCGCCGGCTTCAGCCGGTGACCGTCGACGAGACCTTCGTCTATTATCAGCCGATGCTGCTAACGGGTGCGCCGCCCGAGATCAACGAGGCGCGCCTCAGAGAGCATGAATTCGGCTTCGGCCCCGCCGGCCTCATCTCCCCCGACGATATCGAGATCATGGAGCGCAACCAGCGAGGCGTTCGGGCCGAAGGCGATGATTGGCAATTCATCGGGCGTGGCGCGCATCGCAACGTGATTGAGGCCGACGGCAGTTCCAGCGGCTTCACCATGGATGAATGCCATTTGCGCGGCATGTGGCGCCATTATGGCCGGCTGATGAGCGGCCATGGATAGCGCGGCGCGGGCGCGGGTCGAGCGGTTCCTCTATCTCGAGGCGCGGCTCATGGATGAGCATCGCTATAAGGAATGGCTGGCGCTTTGGGCCGAGGACGCGCTCTATTGGGTCCCGTGCAACGAGGACGACATCGATCCGACGCGCCACGTCTCGATCATCTATGACGACCGGGTACGGCTCGAGCAGCGGCTCGACCGGCTTTTGAGCGGCGCGGTCCTGGCGCAGGATCCGAAGCCGCGCATGCGCCGCGTCCTCTCGAATATCGAGATCGACGCCGCGGGCGAAGGGCTGCTTGCGGTGCAGTCGAACTTCGTGTTGGTCCACGCGCGCCAAGGCACGCAACTTCTGTGGGCCGGGCGCACGATCCACCATCTCCGCGCCGAGCGCGATACGTTCCTGATGCGGCAGAAGAAAGTCCTGCTGGTCAATGCCGATCAGGAAATGCCGCTCCTGCAGTTCCTGATCTAGCGATGAGCGGATATCGCATCGAACTCGATACCGGCAGATGCCAGTCCTATGGCAACTGCCTCAATGTCGCGCCCGCGGTCTTCGCCTGGACGCGCGCGCGAAAAGTGCGCATCGCCAACGCCGGCGGCGCCGCGGACGACAGGATCCTGAAAGCGGCGAAGCTTTGTCCCTATCGCGCGATCGCGATCATCGACGACGCGACGGGCACCAAGATATTTCCGCCGCGCCTCACACGCTGAACCAAGGGAGAGGTCCATGGAGCACGGAAGGTTCGACTACTCGCCGATCGCGCGGCGGCCGGTTCTGCGCCTTCCCAAGGACGCCCGCGTCGCCGTCTGGATCACGCCCAATATCGAGCATTACCACTGGAAAAGCCCGGCGATCGCGCTGACGCAGATGACGTCCTCCTTGAAGCCCGACGTGCTGAACCACGCCTGGCGCGATTATGGCCCGCGGGTCGGCATCTGGCGCATCATGGAGATCATGGAGCGCCAGGGTTTCGTCGCCACGGCGGCGCTCAACGCCGAGGTCTGCGAGCACTATCCCGACATCATCACCGAGGGAAACCGCCTCTCATGGGAATGGATGGCGCACGGTCCCAACAATTCGATGCTGTTCACCGGCATGCCGGAAGAGGCCGAGCGGCCGATCATCACCGGCGTGCTCGACACGATCGCCAAGGCGACCGGCAGGAAGAGCCGCGGCTGGCTCGGCCCCGCCTTGACCGAGACCGACCACACGCTTGATCTCCTTGCCGAGGCCGGCATCGAGTATGTCGCCGATTGGGCCAACGACGAGCTTCCCTACGCGATGAAGACGCGGCGGGGATCGATCTTCGCCATCCCGTACACGCTCGAGGTGGGCGACATCCCGCTTTTCCTCGAGCGCGGCGGCTCGGGCGAGGATTTCTATCAGATGGTGGTCGATCAGTTCGATCAGCTTTACGAGGAGGGCGCGAAGCGGCCGCGCATCCTGTCGATGGCGCTTCACCCGTTCCTGATCGGACATCCGTTCCGCGCCCGGCATCTCGAGCGCGCGCTCGCCTATATCCGCAAGCACGACCAGGTCTGGATCACCACCGGCAGCGCGATCATCGACTGGTTCAAGGAAGCATCGGCCGAAAAAGGCTGAGCGGCCCTGATCGCTCGAAGATTCCGCATCATCGCGTCGCGCGCCGTCGTTCCGCAGCACACCTCCGTCACCATGCCCGCGACGAAGACGTTGTCGGCGCCGCGATTTATAATGCCCGAACCCCGCTCGGAAGGCCATCGATGTCCTATGATCCGCGGACCGCACGCTATCTCTGCTTTGGCGAGGCGCGGAGCGCGTTCGCCGCCGAGCGCGACGGCCCGCGCGCGTTCCTCGAACGCTGCCTCGACCGGATCGCGAGCCTCGAGCCGCAGATAAAGGCGTTCGTCATCCTCGATATCGACCGCGCGCGACGCGATGCCGATGCCGCAAGCGAACGCTGGCGCGCGGGGCGCCCGCTCTCCCCCCTCGACGGAATGCCGGTCGGCATCAAGGATTGCTACGACGTCGCGGGCTTCGCGACCGAGGTGAACAGCCGCATGTTCAAGGACGCCGTCGCCGCGATCGACGCCGCCCATGTCGACGCGCTGCGCCGTGGCGGCGCCATCATCCTCGGCAAGACCACCACGACCGAACTCACCATGGCGCTGCCGGCGCCGACGTGGAATCCCTGGGACCTGATGCGGACGCCGGGCGGATCGTCCTCGGGCTCGGCGGCGGCGGTCGCCGCCTCCATGCTGCCGCTTGGCACCGGCAGCCAGGTCCGCGGCTCGGTCATCCGGCCGGCTTCGATCTGCGGCGTCGTGGGGTTCAAGCCGACCTATGGCGCGCTCAACCGTTATGGCGGATTCGATCCATCCCCCAGCCTCAATCATCTGGGGTTCCTGGCCGGGACGCTGAGCGATGCCTGGGAGGCTGCAACCCACATCGCGGCGACGGTCGGCGGCGATCCCGGCTATGCCCCGCTCGCGGGCGGCCCGCACCTGCCCCCTGCGCGGCGCCCAACGCGCCTTGCGCGGCAATATACCTATGGCTGGTCGCAGACGGACGCGGCATCGAAGGAAGCGTTCGAGGTTTTTCTCGAGGTGCTGGCCGCCGCCGGGGTGGAGATCGTCGAACCCGGGGCCGGCAGCGATCTCGCGGCCTACGAGGACGCGACCACCCGCTGCCCCGACTTCTTCTTCGACGCGATGCTATGGGAATTCCGCTGGCCGCTGCGCGCGTGGCGCGACCTGCGTCCCGGCCTGCTGAGCGACGCGATCGAAGGCTTCATCGACAAAGCGGCCAGCATGACACCCGAAGACTATCGGCGTGCCGCCGCGCGGCGCGAGGATTTGCGCCGGCGCCATCGCGGGCTTGCCGGCGCGGTCGACGGGTTCATCACGCTCGCCCATATCGGGCCGGGGCAGAAGGGCCAGCCCAAGGTCGGAACGCCCTGGTACAACGATGCGTCGTCCGCGATCGGCGCGCCGACCTTCAACCTGCCGCTCCTTGCCGTCGAGAACGTCCCGCTGGGCGTGCAGATCATGGGGTTCGAGGGCGAGGACGAGGCGCTTGCCGCGCGCGCGCGCTGGTGCCTCGAGACATTCGGCTCGCAGACGGTCGGCGTCGCCCGCTAGGCGTTATTGCATGCCGACCTTCTTGTCGACGAACTGGGTCGTGTAGGCGGCGTGGTAATCAAGGTCGGACTTGTAGACGCCGGCCGTCACCATCGTTTGAAAGAAGCTCTGCCAGCGCGCGTCCGTCATCGCGCCGATACCGAGCGTCTTGGTATCGCCCGAATCGATCAGGCCGCTGCTCTTGAGCACGCCCAACGTATCGGCGGCGTTTTTGGGCGTGTACTCGGTCGTGCTTTTGACGATGAGGTCGATGGCCTTCTGATTGGAGCCATAAAGGAACCCGTACCAGCCCTTGATCGTCGCGTCGACCACGCGCTGCACCAGGTCCGGCTTTTCGGCGACCATCTTCTTCGACGTGACGAGGAGATTGGTATAGGGGTTGTAGCCGTAATCGGAGAGGAGAAAGATCGTCGGCTTGATCCCCTGGGCCGCGAGCAGGAACGGCTCGACCGTGAGATAGCCTTGCTGGCTCAGGGTCTTGTCGACGATGAAGGGCTGCAGGCTGAAGGTGTAAGGACGCGCCTGGTCGTCGGTGAAGCCGTATTTCGACTTGAGCCACGCCCAGAACGTCTCGTGCGCGAACTCGGCGATGAGGACCGGATGCCCTTTGAGGTCGCCGAGCGTCTTGAAGCCCATCTCGGGGTGGGAAATCAGGATCTGCGGGTCCTTCTGGTACAAGGCGGCGACCGCGATGAAGGGAATTTCCTGCCGGACCATGTTGAGCGGCTCGAACGAGTTGGACGAGATCTCCATGTCGATCGCGCCCGAAACGAGGAGCTGGGTGGTATTGACCTGCGGGCCGCCGGGACGAAGCGTCACATCGAGCCCGGCCGCATCGTAGATACCGTCGGCGAGCGCTTGATAAAGGCCGCCGAACTCGGCCTGCGGCGTCCAGGTGAGCCCGATGGTAACGGCGTCCTTGGCCGCGGCCGGACCCGCCAGCAACGCGCAAAGGCAGACGAGCCACAACCGGGCGATCGGTCTTGCCATGATCCATTCCCCCTTCTGATCCGGCGCCGTCCCAAGCAAATACGGTTAAGTCCCTGGGGGCAAGGGCAATCTTGCCGCGGCTCCGGCGCCGGCTTAATCTCAACGCCGGGAAAGGGAGTTTCGACAATGGCCGATCAATATGAGCTGATCACCCGCACCGGTCCGGGCACGCCCATGGGCGAGCTGATGCGCCAATACTGGATTCCGGCAGCGCTTTCGAGCGAGCTGGTGGCCGATGGACCGCCGGTCCGGATCATGCTCCTCGGCGAAAAGATGATCGCGTTCCGAGATTCCGCGGGCCGCGTCGGCGTGATGGACCACCGCTGCCCCCATCGCTGCGCCTCGCTGTTCTATGGCCGCAACGAGGAAGGCGGCATCCGCTGCGTCTATCACGGCTGGAAATTCGACGTGGACGGGAACTGCCTCGATCAGCTCAACATCCCGCCGCATCAGCATTTCAAGGACAAGGTGCACGCCAAGACCTATCTCGCGCGCGAGCGGAACGACGTCGTGTGGATCTATATGGGCGACAAGAGCCGCGCGCCCGACCTGCCGCCGTTCGAGGCCTGCCTTGCGCCCAAAGAGCGTGTGCAGCTTCGCTTCGTGAAGCGCGACTGCAACTGGCTGCAGGCGGTCGAGGGGGACCTCGACACATCTCACGTGGGCGTGCTGCATTTCGGCGCGGCAAGGCCCAGCTCCAAGCTCGACTCCGATCACCGCGACCTTACCGAGAACCGCGCGCCCGAGTACAAGGTGCTCGAGACGCCGCACGGTCTGACCTATGGCGCTTATCGCCCCTCGGCCACGCAGCCGGGCGCGGTCTATTGGCGGGTCGCGCATTTCCTGTTCCCGTTCTGGATCATGCCGCCCGTCGCGAGCCTCGAGCACAACGTCATGGTGCGCGCCTTCATCCCGATGGATGACGAGCACTGCATGTTCGTGGGCTTCGAGTCGCTGAGCTATATGCGCCGCAACGACCGGAACCGGATGCAGGGCGTGCATATCCGCGACCATCTGCTGCCGAACGAGACCGGCTGGCTCGGCCGCTATCGCATGGTCGAGAATCTCGACAACGACCACATGATCGACCGCGAGGAGCAGCGCAGCGTCAGCTTCACCGGCATCGACGGCATTCACACGCAGGATCAGGCGGTGACCGAGAGCATGGGCGGGATGGTCGACCACTCGCTCGAGAATCTGGCGCCGTCCGACATCGCGATCGCGCGCAACCGGCGCATGCTGATGAACACCGCAAAATCGTTCCAAAGTGGCATCCGCCCGCCGTCCGCCGACAACCCGCGTGTCTATGCCGATGTCCGCGGCGGCTTTTACACGACCGAGAAGGACGGCGATTGGCTCTCGCTCCACAAGGACGAAGTGGACAAGCTTCGCGCCGCGGCGCTCGCGGCCGAATGAAGCTCGACGAGACCTGATCGGCGATTGGCCGTCCGCCGGGACCGGGCGGCACCGCTAGGCATGACTTACCTCCGCCCGTAAAATCGCTCGCGTCCCGAGCGCACCAAACGGGAGGATCACCGTCGCCATGGCCAATGCCGATCCACGCCGCATCGACGTCCATCACCACATCGCCCCGCCCGGATATATCGCCGATCTCGACCCCAAGGGCGTCCGCCTGACGCGCGAGACCCGCAACTGGTCTCCCGCGCAGTCGATCGAGCTCATGGACCAGGGCGGCGTCGAGATCGCGCTGACCTCGATCACGACGCCCGGCCTGTGGTTCGGCGACGCCGTCGAATCGCGCAAACTCGCGCGCCTTTGCAACGATTATGCGGCGAAGCTTCGTTCCGACCATCCAAAGCGCTTTGGCATGTTCGTCAACCTGCCGATGCCGGACATCGACGGCAGCCTCAGGGAGATCGAATACGGGCTCGATGTGCTGAAGGCGGACGGGATCGTGTTCTTCACGAGCTATCGCAACACATGGCTGGGCGATCCGGCGTTCGATCCCGTGTTCGAGGAGCTCAATCGCCGCAAGGCCGCGATCTATGTGCATCCCTGCACGCCCGCCTGCTGCGAGAACATCATGAGCCTCAACGAGTCGATGATCGAATACGGCACCGATACGACGCGGGCGATCGCGCAGATGACCTATTCCGGCCGGTCGGCGCGCTTTTCCGACATCCGCCTCATCTGGTCGCATGGCGGGGGCACGATGCCCTTCCTCATCGCGCGCATGACCGGCATGGCGCGCGCGCCCCACTATGCGAGCGCGATGCCGCAGGGTTTCCTCCACGAGGCGCGCCGCTTCTTCTACGACACCGCGGCGGTGTTCGCGGCCGGGCCGATGCTTGCGCTGCGCCAGGTCGTGCCGGTCGACAATATCGTGTTCGGCACCGACGTGCCGTGGGGCAATCCCGCCCACATCGCGAACGAGCTCGCCGTGTGCGGCGTCTTCGACGAGGCGGAGCTGCGCAAGATCGATCGCGACAACGCGCTCGGCCTGTTTCCGCAGTACGAGTGAGGAGGTCGCCATGCCGAACGAGACCTTGCCGCCGCCGCGCGAAGTGAAGATCAAGGTCCATGACGGGGTCGAGATCGCCGTCGCGCTCTATATGCCGGAAGGGCCGGGACCGTTCCCCGTGCTGTTCGCGCCGTCGCCCTATCGCTACGACAACAACGCGCTGCCGGCGAGCCCGCAATTCCTGTGGCGCGAAACGGGGCCGATCGATTTCTATCTGAAGCACGGCTATGTCTACGCCAACATGGATATCCGCGGCTGCGGCAAGTCGGGAGGCGAATTCCGCCTTCTCGACCGCAACGAGCAGCGCGACCTCTTCGACGTGATCGAATGGCTCGGCCATCAGGACTGGTCCACCGGTAAGGTCGGCGGCATCGGCCAATCCTATTTCTGCATGTCGCAATGGTGGATGGCGATCCAGAGACCGCCATCGCTCGCCTGCATCGCGGCTTTCGACGGGATGAACGACCCCTATCGCGCCTCGGTCTATCAGGGCGGCATCCTGGGCGATTTCTTCGGCAGCTATTGGTGGAACCAGAACCGCATCATCAATCTCAATCCCGCGAACGGCGCCGCGCCGCGCGAGCAGACCTGTGATTTGAACCGGCTTGTGCAGCAGCACCCGACCTATGACGATTTCTGGCGCGAGCGCGCGGCCGCCGAGCGGCTTCACGAGATCGAGGTGCCGCTTTATTCGATCGGCATCTGGGGCAAGGTCGATCTGCACACGCGCGGCAACATCGATGGCTATCGCCGCGCGCGGGGACCAAAGAAACTGCGCATGAACGGCCCCGTCAACGCATTCGAAGCGAACCGTCAGTTCAACAGCGTGGAGCTGCATCAATCGCTTCTGCTGCCCTTCTACGACCAGTTCCTCAAAGGCATCGCGACCGACTGGCAAAACCGTCCCGATGTCGAATGGTTCGTGCGGGGCGCCAACGCGGTGCGAAGCGCCGCGACCTGGCCGCCGCCGGGCGTTCGCTATGTCCCGTGGTACCTCGCGCCGAACCGGAGCGGCAGCGTCACGTCGTTGAACGACGGCAGCCTCTTGCGGCAGCCGGCCTCGGGCGGGACCCCGACGCAGTACCACTATCCCAATCCCGGCTGGATGTTCGGCGTGATCGGCGCCGGGCCCAACGGCGCACCCGACCCGGCGCGGCGCGTCCTCACCTTCACCACGAAGCCACTCGCGGAGGATGTCGAGATCGCCGGACCCATCGAGCTCGTGCTTTATGTCGCGTCGTCGAACACGGACACCGATTTCTTCGTCAAGCTG
>DATJLY010000075.1:0-2178 GCA_035509095.1 Allostellaceae bacterium
CCCGGCGCTCACCGAAGGAGTAAGCCGGCCGAGCCCAACTCTTGGGCGCCGGTGAATCTCTCAGGGTAAGCGACAGAGGGGGCATCTCTCGGGCGGGCGCGGTGCGCCTGCCGCAACGGAGGTGCGCCCGTGGGCCCTGACGGCGGATCGGAACAATTGCGGCGGACTCCGCTTTATGCGCTGCACGTGGCGCGCGGGGCGAAGATGGTGCCGTTCGCCGGCTATGAGATGCCGGTGCAATACCCGACCGGAATCATCGCCGAGCATCTGCACACCCGGGCCAAGGCCGGGCTTTTCGATGTCTCGCATATGGGCCAGGTGACGCTGCACGGCGTCACCGCGGCCATGCTCGAAGCCTTGGTGCCGGGCGACATCGCCGGCCTCGGCGAAAGCCGGATGCGCTATTCGCTGTTGCTCGACGACGAGGGCGGCATCATCGACGACCTGATGGTGATGCGCGTCGGCGGCGGGCTGCAGCTCGTCGTCAACGCCGCGACCAAACACGGCGATGTCGAGCATCTGCGCGACCGGCTCGGCGCCTCGGTGGATGTCGTCTTGCATGACGACCGCGCACTGCTCGCGCTGCAGGGGCCGATGGCGGCTGCGGTGCTGGCGCGGCTCGCGGGACCTGGCGTCACGACGATGCCGTTTCTCTCCTGCGCCCAGCTCGGTGAGCTTTTCATCACCCGCTCCGGCTATACCGGCGAAGACGGATTCGAGATTTCCGTCGCGGCCGACCGCGCCGTCGCGCTTGCCGAACGGCTGCTCGCCGAAGCCGAAGTGTTGCCGATCGGCCTCGGCGCCCGCGACACGCTGCGCCTCGAAGCCGGACTCTGCCTTTACGGCCACGACATCGATGCGACGACCACACCGGTCGCCGCCGGTCTCGCCTGGACGATCGGCAAGCGCCGCCGCGCGGAAGGCGGCTTCCCCGGCGCCGCGCGCATCCTCAAAGAGCTTGCCGACCCGCCCGCGCGCCGCCGTGTCGGCATCCGCCCGGACGGCCGCGCCCCGGCGCGCGAGGGCAGCGCCATCGTCGATCGCACCGGCAATTTGATCGGCGAGGTGACGAGCGGCGGTTTCGGCCCCTCGCTCGGCGCGCCGCTCGCGATGGGTTATGTCGCGCGCCGCTATTCCGACCCCGGCACCGAGCTTGCCGTCGTCGTGCGCGATGTTGCGCGCCCGGCCCGCGTCGCCCCGATGCCCTTTGTTCCGACCCGCTATTACCGCGCCCCATAGGCGCACCCCAAGGGAGTTCACATGCCGACGCTGCGCTTTACCAAGGACCATGAATGGATTCGCCAGGACGGCGATACCGCCGTCATCGGCATCACCGACTATGCGCAGCAGCAGCTGGGCGACATCGTCTATGTCGAGCTGCCGGCTGCGGGGTCGCGCGTCGAAGCCGGCAAGGAAGCCGCGGTCGTCGAATCCGCGAAAGCGGCGAGCGAGGTGTACGCGCCGATCTCGGGCGAGGTGGTCGCGGTCAACAGCGCGATCGCCGACGACCCGGCCAAGGTCAATGCCGACCCGATGGGCGAAGGTTGGTTTCTTACCGTCAAGCTCGACGACCCCAAGGCACTCGACGGGCTGATGGACCAGGCGGAATATAAAAAATTTGTCGCGGAGCAGGGGTGATGCGTTATCTGCCGCTGACGCCGAGCGACCGCCAGGAGATGCTGGCGGCGATCGGCGCCGCCTCGATCGACGATCTGTTCGCCGATGTGCCGGCGGCGGCACGACGCCCCGGCCTCGTCGACCTGCCGCTGGCGCAAGGCGAGCTCGAGGTCGAGCGAGCGTTTTCCCGCATGGCGGCAAAGAACACGCCGGCCGGATCGGTGCCGTTCTTTATCGGCGGCGGGGTCTATCGGCACCATGTGCCGGCCGCGGTCGACCATCTGATCCAGCGCGGCGAATTCTTGACCTCATACACGCCATATCAGCCGGAAATTTCGCAAGGCACGCTTCAGGCGCTGTTCGAGTTCCAAACCCAGGTCGCGCTCTTGACCGGGATGGAGGTGGCCAATGCCTCGATGTATGACGGCGCGACCGCCTGCGCCGAGGCGGTGGCGATGGCGCACCGCATCACCCGGCGCGGCAAGGCGATCCTTTCCGGCGCGCTGCACCCGCATTACCGAGCGGTGTGCGAGACCTACGCGCAGTTTTCCGGGCTCACGG
>DATJLY010000076.1:0-2683 GCA_035509095.1 Allostellaceae bacterium
GATCCGCTACGCTTACCGAACACGATAAAACTCCACGCGTCTCGCCTACTTCTTCAAGAGCTTCCCGATCAGAGGCGACAGGAACGAGCCCTTCTGCCTCTTGCTCTCGCTGCGGCCGGTGAGGCGCTGCGCGATCTGCAGGAACATCTCGGTGGTGCGATGGTTGGCGGAAATTTCCGCAATCATCTGGCCGTTGTTGGCCGCCGAGCCGAAGATCTGCGGATCGAACGGGATCGAGGCGATGGGCTCGCTCTCGATCGCCTTGGCGAATTCGGCCGCGTTGATCTCGGGACGTTTCGGCACGCCGACCTGGTTCAGGCAGTAAAGCGGCGGCCGGTCATTCGGACGCGCGGCCTTCAGCAGGTCGAAGATGTTCTTGGTGTTGCGCAAATTGGCGAGATCGGGCGCGGCCACGATGAGGATGTCGTCGGCGCCGATCAGCGCGCGCTTGGTCCATCCCGACCATTGGTGCGGGATATCAAGTACGATGCAGGGCATGGTGGTGCGCAGCGTATCGAAGATGGCGTCGAACGCGTCGTCGCCGAAATCGTAGACCCGGTCGAGCGTCGCGGGCGCCGCCAAGAGGCTCAAATGGTCGGTGCATTTCGACAGCAGGCGGTCGATGAAGGCGGTATCGACGCGATCGGGCGAGAACACCGCATCCGCAATGCCCTGCGGGGGATCCTGATTGTAGTCGAGCCCGGCAGTGCCGAAGGCGAGGTCGAGATCGGCGACGACCGAATCCATCGCAAGGTCGCGGGCGATCGCCCAGGCGACATTGTGCGCGACGGTCGATGCACCCACCCCGCCCTTGGCGCCGACCACCGCGACGATGCGCCCCACCGCCTTGGCCTCGGGCGCCGAGAACAGATTGCAGATCGAGCGCACCACGTCGATGGCCGTGACAGGCGCGATGACATAGTCGCTGACGCCGCGGCGCACGAGCTCGCGATACAGCGTCACGTCGTTGACGCGGCCGATCACGATCACCCGTGTGCCGGCATCGCAGACGGTGGCGAGATGGTCGAGGCCGGCCAGGATGTCGGTGCGCGCGTCGGCTTCGAGCACGATCACGTTGGGCGTCGGGGCGGCGCGATAGGCTTCGACAGCCGCCGCCATGCCGCCCATTTGAATTTTCAGATGGGCCTTGCCGAGCCTTCGGTCCTCGCCGGCTGCCTGGACGGCCGCGGCGGTTTCCACCGTCTCGCAAAAAGCCTGCACCGACACGCGCGGCGCCGGGGCGATGTGATCTTCCGCAGGCGGTAGCGCGGTGGCTGCCGGCTGCTGTTCGGGGGTCTGGCGGGCGTAGCTGATCATTGGCCGGTCGTGCTGAGTTTGGCCTTTTCGGCCTCGGGATAAACGGTCGTGGTGGACGTCCCCTTACGGTACTTCTCGAACGCTTCGCTGCGGCGGATAGTGTAGGGCGGCGTCTCGCTGCGCGGCTGTTCGAGGTCAGCCGGATCGTCGATCATGGCGGCAATGTTGCGCTGATAGGCACAGCCGAAATTGTAGTAGGAGCGGTTGTCGTAATAGCCCTTGTTGTGGATCGAGGGTCCGATGTCCTCCGGCCACAGGCCGCACGGGCCCGCCACCGCTTTGACCCGCGGATAGGTCAAGCGGATCGGCGGCATGAACTTGGCGTCATCAGGATGATAGTTGTGCACCACGAGCCCGTGCGGCGGAACGCCGACGGCCGCGAGCAGCGACTGGATCTCGTGCAGGGAATCGGCGGCCGCGCGCGAGTTGGGCGTATTGACCGGCACATCGGCCGTGATCGCACCGGTGCCTTCGCGCATCCAGGTCTGTCCCAGGCCCATCACCTCGGCGCGCTGGGTCGCAGTCAGGCCGCCGCGACCGCGGCCGACGAAGACCACCATCGACTGGTTGCCTTCCTCCACCGCGATCGGGTGGCGCAGGCGGTAATCTTCAGGGATGCTCGCGGTCACGACACGGTCGTCGGTATGGGTGCAGGCGGAAAGCGCCGCCGCAAGCCCTATAAGCAGACCGGCGAACCGAACGGACCGGCTGCGATCGAGGAGTATTTTCGCTGTCATGGGTAAAGTCCTCGCTCGGCTCAATCGGTGATGAAGCCGTATTGGCCGCGGTAATTCCGTGCAGGCTCGGTGCGGCCCGGCACGCCGTAGATACGATTGATCGAACCCAGAAGATCGGCCTGCGGATCGGACACCGCGGTGAAGCCGTCGTCTGGCCGCGACAGGTCCTTCTGCGCGACTGCGCGGACCACATAGGGCGTCACCAGCACCATCAATTCGGTCTGGTTGTTGACGAAGTCGCGGCTGCGGAACAGCGAGCCGAGCACTGGCAGCTGCATCAGCCCCGGCATGCCGCTGATCGCCTGCTTGGTCTGGTCCTGGATCAGGCCGGCCATGGCCATCGCGCCGCCGGAGGGAATTTCCAGCGTGGTTTCGGCGCGGCGGGTCTTGATCGAGGGAATGACGATGGAGTTGACCGTCGAGGAGGTCACCGCCTGCGACAGCGTGACCGAATTCTCGTTGGAGAGCTCCGACACTTCCGTCATCACATGCAGGCTGATGCGGCCCTCATTGAGCACCACCGGCGTGAAGTTCAACGATACGCCGAACTTCTTGTAGGAGATCTGGGTGGTACAGACATGGGTGGTCGGATCGCAGGCGTAACCTGCGGGGATCGGAAACTCGCCGCC
>DATJLY010000077.1:0-3028 GCA_035509095.1 Allostellaceae bacterium
GCCACCACGGTGCGCCCCTCAACGCGTGCAAATTCGAACCGCTCGGCGCTACACTCTGTCGGCATCGGGACTCTCCCTAATCCTGAGATAAACCGTTGAGCTAACACGATTTTCTCAGATATCGAGCCCCGATGCACCTACCCCGCATGAGAAATGCAGGCTAGTCGCAGTTGAGGGTTGAAGGGCAGCTCCGAACGCACCTTTCACATTACTCGGCAGCGTCCCGGAGGTCCGCGCCGGCAGTTTGCTCATGCGGCCGCAGCACAAGCCCAAGGCCATGCCCCTCGATCAGTTCCTGTGCCAGCTCGTCGACCACCCCGGCCTCGACGCGGTCGATTGCATCGCCCGACCGCAATCGCGCCTTGGTGCGCCGCTCGATCTCGTCCATCGCCGACCCGTTCGGGAACACCTTGGACAACCGGCGCAGGCCTTCGCTGAAGCCGACCCGCTCATAGATCCGGCTCCTGAGGCTCGTGTCGCCCGGCGTCGTCGAGAGCGCCCAGAGCTCGACCGGACCCAAAGAGTTCACGAGGAACTGCTCGTAATTGGCCTCGCCGGCGCGGAAGAGGGCCAGGAACGGCGCGCCGTCGCGGCGCGGCCCGGTCAGCCGGTGGCGCAGGATCCGGGCGCTCGCCTCGGTCAGCCCGAAACGTTCGATGATGATGTCGCGCTCGCGCTGGTCGTCGGCGCCGAGCACGAAGCGCCCGGTCGACTGCGCGATGATACCCTCGCCGATGTCCGAGAGGCGCTGCGACGCAAAACCGAGCTGCACGTTGTGCTTGCGGCCCTCGCGGACGTCGAGTTCGGCCTGTGCGCGCACCAGGGAGCTACCCTGGGTCCTGTGCCACTCGTCATAGTCGACGCGCTTCGTCGTCTCGTAGACGTCGGTGAAGCGCCGCCGGTGATACTCCCGTACGGGTTCCGGCACGAAGGCGAGGTATTCCGGGTGCAGGAAGAAGTTGCGGGCCAGGATGTGCCGGGCGAGCAGATACATCATCTCGGTCTGCCGGTTGGCCGCCGCCGAGCCGGTCGGCGCGACATATTGCAGGTCGAGCACGATGATCCGTGCCGGCCCGAAATCGAGCCGCGTCGGCGCGTTCAGAGTCGGAAACCGGCGGATCAGGTCGGCGATATAGCGCTCGAAGATCTGCGAGGCCCGCTCGCTGGTCTCGGCGAGCCTCAGGCTGTCGAACATGTCGCGGACCTGGTCGGTGCGCACCGCGCCGATCAGGTCTTCGAGAATCGGCACGGCATGCCGTTGCGCGCGCTCGGCGAGCCGGTACTCGCCCTTTGCGCAGAGCC
Source organism: Allostellaceae bacterium (assembly GCA_035509095.1). Classification (GTDB taxonomy): domain Bacteria; phylum Pseudomonadota; class Alphaproteobacteria; order ATCC43930; family CGMCC-115725; genus DATJLY01. Next base: position 1,303 of record DATJLY010000077.1, read on the forward strand.
CATCGACCACATCGCGCCAGTACGGCAATTCGTCGTGCAGTTGGATGCCGTGGCGCGCAACGACTTGGTCCACCTCCGGCTCGGCGCCGACGCGGTAATGCTTGGCGCTGCCGCCGACCTCGGTGCACAGCCGGTAGGCCTCGTCGATGACCAGCGAGATGAGCTGCGCCATGCCCTCGAACGGCGTCGACTGGTCCGGCGGCAATGTCGCGAGAGCCAGAAAATTCTGCAGGAACGCCCGCTCCAGCGGCAGCGGATATTCGCAGCCGACCTGCAGGTCGAAGATGTTGAACTCGTGGCCCGAGGCGAACTGCAGCGACGTGAAGATCGCCTCGTGCCGGCGCCGCGGCCCCAGCGCCTCCTGGATCAGCCGCACGAAGCCTTCGGCGCTTTTCCCGATATCGGCCTTGCCGATCAGCGGCAGTTTCGCGCCGTGGGTCCCCAGCACAGCCGACGAGAGGCAGAGCCCGATGTTGATCGTGTTGGCGAGCACCGACTTGCCGGCGCCCGGCGGCGCCACGAAGATATCGACGACGAGCGGGCGCTTGCGGCCGCCGGCCGGGTCGTAGGGCCAGATGCCGCCGTCCGGCCGGCGGAACAGCACGCTGCCGTTCTCCCAGGGCGAAGCGGTGCGGCTCCACGGCAGCATCAGCAGCGCATCGCCGAGGAGGGCGAGCGCCGGGTTGCCGGTCGAAGCCAGAGCCAATCCCGGCGCCGTGCTCATCACGCCTTCGAGCGGGTCGCCCGTGACAGCCGTTGCCTTGGCATTGCCCCAACCTTCGATCCGCTGCGCCAGGGTCGACATGCGGCGGCGCAGCTTCGCCGGCTCCTCGACCGGCGACCAGGTCGCAAAGCTCGCCCGCAGCTTGACGGCAATGTGGTTGTGCTGCTCGCGGGCCTCGCGCAGAAAGCGGAAGGCGCGCCGCAGATCGGCATTGCCGGGGAACATCGCGAGAAAACTGGCGCCGAGATCCTTGATCTGCATCGCCGTCTGGCCGCAGCCCTCGACAACGATCGCCGCCCGCCACGGCACCCGGTCGAGACCGAGGCCCGCCGCAAGCTCGACAAAGGGACGCGGATCTTCCGGCCCGAGATACATGTCGATCGAGCTGTAGGCGTTGTCGCCGAACTCGACGCGCTGGCCGCCGCGCGTCACCGCATCGCAGAAAAACAGTTGGTCGCGGATTGGCGGCCATAACAGACAATCGGCCTTGGGTTTTGCGACGTCGTCCTCGGGACAGCGAGCCATCACCTTGTCGCCCGGCAGGGCCGGGCGCCATTCGGAACCCGACAGCTCGCGATACATTGCCTCGCGCGCCACCCTGAGCGCCTCGTGCGGCTCGATGACGGCGGCGGCGACTTCGTGGGCGCGCAAGGCCAACAAGACCCCCGCCGTAAAGGCGGCGTGACGTGCGGACATGACCTCGCTCAGGAGATAGAACCGCTGCGTCTCGCCGATCGTCCCGGTCTCGCGGGCGTTCGCCGCATATTCGGCCTTGAGCTGCTTCTTCTCTTCCTTGGTCAGGACATTCGTCCCGGTCCAGGTGATGAAATACGCCGCCTCCCAGCGCATCAGCCAGGGCCAGAGGCGGGCCCGCTCCTCGATGATGTCGTGGAGATCGAGGCCGACTTCGCGCGCGACGGCGCGGCAGGAATCCAGGTTCAAGCGCTCGATCTCGACGCGGGCGGCGTCGGGATCGGAGATGTACCAGCCGACGATCGCGTG
>DATJLY010000078.1:0-7073 GCA_035509095.1 Allostellaceae bacterium
CGGCCAGATGACGTGGTCGACCGGGATCTTCTCCTGGATTGGCTCCCACTTCAGATCGGACAGGGCTGCCACCTGAATCTCGCTGTCGAAATGGCCGATGTTGCAGACGATGGCGCGGTTCTTCATCTGCCGCATGTGGTCGAGGGTGATGACGTCGACATTGCCGGTGGCGGTGACGAAGATGTCGCCCACGGGCGCGGCATCCTCCATCGTCGTCACCTGATAGCCCTCCATCGCCGCCTGGAGCGCGCAGATCGGGTCGATCTCGGTGACCATGACGCGCGCGCCGAGGCCGCGGAGGCTCGCGGCCGAGCCCTTGCCGACATCGCCATAGCCGGCAACGACCGCGATCTTGCCCGCGACCATCACGTCGGTCGCGCGCTTGATGCCGTCGACAAGGCTTTCGCGGCAGCCATAGAGATTGTCGAACTTGGACTTCGTCACGCTGTCATTGACGTTGATCGCGGGCACCGCGAGCTTGCCTTGCCGCGCCATCTCGTAAAGCCGGTGGACGCCCGTGGTGGTCTCTTCGCTGACGCCGCGAATGCCCTTCATGAGGTCGGGATATTTTTCGTGAAGCAGCTTCGTGGCGTCGCCGCCGTCATCGAGAATCATGTTCGGGACCCAGCCGTTGGGACCGCGCACGGTCTGCTCGATGCACCACTCGTATTCCTCTTCGGTCTCGCCCTTCCAGGCGAACACCGGCACGCCGCGCGCGGCGATCGCCGCGGCGGCATGGTCCTGCGTCGAGAAGATATTGCACGAGCTCCAGCGCACGGTGGCGCCCAACGCCATCAGCGTCTCGATCAGCACCGCGGTCTGAATCGTCATGTGCAGGCAGCCGATGATGCGGGCGCCTGCCAGCGGCTTCTTGGCGCCATATTCGGCGCGGATCGCCATGAGACCCGGCATCTCGGTCTCGGCAAGCGAAATCTCGCGCCGGCCCCAATCGGCGAGCTTGATATCCGCAACCTTGAAATCGTCGGCCATATCTACCCCTCGGGTGAACGAAACGGTTCCTAGAATGCGCGCTTCAAATCCGCGACGAGGTCGGTCTTCTCCCACGAGAAGCCGCCGTCGGCCTCGGGTACTCGGCCGAAATGACCATAGGCGGATGTCCGCGCATAGATCGGCCGGTTGAGATTGAGATGGGTGCGGATGCCGCGCGGCGACAGATCCAGCATCTGCTGCAGCACCGCACTGAGCTTGTCCTCGTCGACATGGCCGGTGCCGTCGGTGTTGATATAGACCGACAGCGGGCGCGCAACGCCGATCGCGTAGGAAAGCTGGATCACGCAACGCTCCGCCAGCCCGGCCGCGACCACGTTCTTCGCGAGATAGCGCGCGGCATAAGCGGCCGACCGGTCGACCTTGGACGGGTCCTTGCCCGAGAACGCGCCGCCGCCATGGGGCGCCGCGCCGCCATAGGTGTCGACGATGATCTTGCGGCCGGTGAGGCCGCAATCGCCATCCGGCCCGCCGATCACGAAGCGGCCGGTCGGATTGACGTAGAAATGCTCCTCATCGCACATCCAGCCCTTCGGCAGCACGTTCAGCACGTAGGGGCGCACCAGCTCGCGCACCTCCTTGTCGCCGATCGAGCCGTCATGCTGGGTCGAAACGACGACCGAGGTCGCCTTGATCGGCTTGCCATTCACGTATTGCAGGCTGACCTGGCTCTTGGCGTCGGGACCCAGAAGCGGCGCCTTGCCGGCATGCCGGGCATTGGCGATCGCACGCAGGATCTCGTGCGAGTAGTAGATCGGCGCCGGCATCAGCTCCGGCGTCTCGGTGCAGGCATAGCCGAACATGATGCCCTGGTCGCCCGCGCCCTCGTCCTTGTTGCCGGCGGCATCGACGCCCTGGGCGATGTCGGCCGACTGGGTATGGATGATGCAATCGATCTGGGCACGGTTCCAATGGAACCCGTCCTGCTCGTAGCCGATCTTCTTGATGGCGTCGCGGGCGAGGCTCACGAGCTTTTCCGGCGTGACCGAGGCCGGACCCCTGACCTCGCCGGCCATCACGACGCGGTTCGTCGTGCACAGCGTCTCGACACCGCAATGCGACATCGGGTCGGCGGCGAGAAAGGCGTCCACCACCTCGTCCGATATGCGGTCACACACCTTGTCCGGATGCCCCTCGGCGACCGATTCACTGGCAAAGACGTAGTCGCGCTTGCTCACCGTCCGCACTCCTTTGATTGACGCTTGTGCTCCCTAGACCGCGTCCCGCTTGCGCGAGATGACGTAGGATTCATCCCAGAACCACAGTCCCCCATTTTTCTGCAGCACGTCCCGCGTCGCGTCGAGATAGGCCGTGTTGGCGACCACCTCGGAAAGGCGATGATCGTCGATCTGCGCCACATAGATGGCGGCGTTCCATGCCGCGAACAGGGTGGAGGTGCCGATCATCCCGCTTACTTCGGTCGGCAGCGTGTGCATGCTGTATTTGAAAAGCGAGCGGGCGTCGGAATAGGCATTGAAGTTGAGATCGCGTCCCGCGCCGGCGAGCTCGGTCTTGGTCGCGCGCAGAAGCTGATGGCGATCCGTGGTGAAGGGATTCTCGCCGGGCCAGATCTTCTGAATGACCTCGAGCCCCGGGTCGTTGCCATGCGAATGGATGCCGATGAGCCGGCCGCCTGGCGCGAGGCTGCGCGCCAAGGGGGCGAGCACGCGCTTTGCCTTGAAATCGACGGTGGCGCGCGCCCGATAGGGCTGCGAGGCGATCACGAGGTCATAGTCGGCGCGGGTCGAGCCCCGCCGCGGCCGCATCGCATCGAGCAGGAATTTGTGATCGTCGCGATAGATCACCAGCACGACCGGCTTTTCATAGACCTGGTTGCCGCTCGCGCTGACCTTGACCCGCCAATTGTCCGCAAGGAACGGCTGAAGCGCGGTGATCTGCTGCTCGAAATCGTGCGAGGAAGAGCCCAGAAGGCTGACCTCGTGCCAGACGAGGCTGGTCGCCGCCGTGACCGAATTCGGCGTGAGCCACGGCGCCTCGGCATAGTACATGTTGGTCAGCACGATGACCGTCGCCGGGTGCTCGTTGAACCGGTCCGGCATCTTCTCGAGCGCGAGCCGCACGTCCTCGAGGCTGATCTCCTTGCCGACCACGTAAAGCGGGATCGTCGGGAAGCGCGAATGGGTCGCGCGCATCACGCGGGTCAGCACGGTGCCGTCGCCGATGCCGGCATCGAAGATGCGCAGGCCCGGCGGATGCGGGTGAAGGTTCGCGAGCTCCATCGCGACCCGTTCCGCCACCGTCCATTTCTCGCCGCACGTGTTGACGAACAGCAGATATTTCTGGCGGTTGTCGTAGAATCGGAAATTCTTCTGCGCCTCGGCCGAGTCATCGGCCGTACCCACGGCGCGCGGGCTTCCCGGCGGCGTCGGGCGCGCCGCAGCCGATGCCTGACCGCCTTCGCCGTTCTGTTTCATGAACGCCATCACGCGCTCCACGGTCTCGATCGTCACCCGGCCGCCGAACCGCAGCCGATTGACCAGCTTTCCGTCATTGACGGCAAGACGCCCGAACGTCGACTCGGCCATGCCGAACCGCCGGCAATATCCCGAAATCTCTCGCAGGAGAGATGGGCTGTCCACGTTGGGTCGTATCCTCCGCGGCTCGAGCGCCTTGGCGCGTTCTGAGCCGAGATGATTTCACCTCGTGTCATGAAATGAGTCAAGAATATTTCTGCCCACGTCTAAGGTGGGCAAGTTAGTGGGCAAAAGGCAGTGGGCAATTGGGACGAGTCCCACCGCCGTTACGCGCTCGCTTCGCCCTTGCGGGCGGTGGCCCGCTCGATCCGGCGCCGCAAGCGCCGCGCCTCGATCGACAGGCTTGCGGCCGGGCGCCCAAGCAGGAACGCGTCGATCCCGCCGTTCTTCTCGATGGTGCGGATCGCGTTGGCGCTGAGCCGCAGCCTGACCCCGCCCAGCGCGTCGGACAGCACCGACGTGCGCTGCAGGTTGGGAAGGAAGCGGCGGTTGGTCTTGTTGTTGGCGTGGCTCACATTGTGGCCCACCAGCACGCCTTTGCCCGTGATGAAGCACCGCCGCGACATGGTACCCGATCCTCGTTCCGGAAGGAGCGCGTTTTAGGGCAGTGGTCGCGGGTGCGTCAAGACCGCGCCGCCGGCGCGAGGAAGGCCGCCACCGCCTCGCGCGCCAAGGGCGGCTCATCCACCGTCGCAGCGGCGAGCGAGGCGGCGGCTTCATCCGCTTCCTGCTGGCGCTGCCACATCGCGGCGTAGACGCCGCCCAGCGCCAGGAGGCGCGCGTGATCGCCGCGCTCGACGATGCGGCCGCCATCGAGCACGAGGATCTCGTCGGCGCCGACCACAGTCGAGAGACGATGCGCGATCATGATCGTGGTGCGCTGAGCCGAGACTTCGTCGAGGCTCGCCTGAATCTGGCGCTCGGTCTTGGTGTCGAGCGCCGAGGTCGCTTCGTCGAAGATCAGGATGCGCGGTTCCTTGAGGATCACGCGCGCGATGGCGACGCGCTGCTTCTCGCCGCCCGACAGCTTGAGCCCGCGCTCGCCGACCGGGCTCCCATAGCCGTCCGGCAGCGACGCGACGAAATCGTGGATGCGGGCAAGCCGCGCCGCCTCGGCGATCTCCGCCTCGCCCGCGCCCGGCCGGCCGTAGGCGATGTTGTAGCGGATCGAATCGTTGAAGAGCACCGTGTCCTGGGGCACCACGCCCAAGGCGCGCCGCACGCTCGCCTGCGTCACGTCGCGCAGATCCTGCCCATCGAACCGGATCGCGCCTTCGTTCACGTCGTAGAACCGGAACAGGAGCCGCGCGATCGTCGACTTGCCGGCGCCGCTCGGCCCCACGATCGCGACGGTGTGGCCCGGCGCCACGCGGAACGTGACATCCTGAAGGATCGGCCGGCGCCAGTCGTAATGGAACGAGACATGGTCGAACACGATCTCGCCTTGCGGCACCGCGAGGTCGGGCGCGCCCGGCTTGTCCTGCACCTCGGCGCGGACCTTGAGGAGCCGGAACATCGATTCAAGGTCGGTGAGCGACTGCTTGATGTTGCGATAGACCATCCCCAGCACGTTGAGAGGCGCATAAAGCTGCACCAGGTAGGAATTCACCATCACGAAGTCGCCGACCGTCATGCGGTGCTGCTCGACCCCGGCGGCCGCCAGCAGCATCACGACGACGAGCCCCGCCGACATGATCATGCCTTGGCCGACATTGAGGACGGAGAGCGTCGTCTGCGCCTTCACCGCCGCGCGCTCGTACGCCCTGAGCGCCACGTCGAACCGGACGGCCTCGTGCTCTTCGTTGGCGAAATACTTCACCGTCTCGAAATTGAGGAGACTGTCGATCGCCTTGGTATTGGCCTCGCTGTCGCGCTCGTTCATCTCGCGGCGGAACTTCACGCGCCAATCGGTGATGAGGAACGTGAACGTGACGTAGCTCACCACCGTCACCAGCATCGCGATCGCGAAGGTCACCGAATAGAGCCGCCACAGGATCCCGCACACGAGCAGGATCTCGAACATGGTCGGCACGAAATTGAACAGCATGTAGGACAGCAGGAACTCGGTGCCGCGGATGCCGCGCTCGATCGCGCGCGACAGCCCGCCGGTCTGGCGCTCGAGATGGAAGCGCAGCGACAGCGCGTGCAGATGGCGGAAGGTCGTGAGCGCGACCTGCCGCACCGCGTTCTGCTCCACCTTCGAGAAGACGGCGTCGCGCAGCTCGGACGAAAGCTGTGCGCCGACCCGCGCCACGCCATAGGCGACGATCAGCATGACCGGCACGACCACGACCGCGACATGCCCGGGCGTCAGCGCATCGACCGCGCGCTTGTAGAGAAGCGGCACGATCACGTTGACGCCCTTCGCCGCGATCAGCAGCGCCATCGCGCCGATCACCCGCACCCTCAGCTCCAGCGACTCGCGCGGCCACAGGAACGGAAACAAGCCCGAGAGCGCCTTCAGCTCCTGCCAGAAACCAACCTCCGACGCCATGTTCGAGAGGTTGCCGGGACGCCGTCCCCTCATGACACCACCGCCGGTTCGCGGCGCCCCATGCGCATGGACATGGCCACCACCCAGGCCATCACCAATGCGCCCAGATAGAACGGCGCATCGCGCCCCGCGAGCGAGAACACGCCGCCCGCGACCGCCGGCCCCAGGATGCGCGCCAGGCTCGACGCCGATTGCGACACGCCGAGGAGACCGCCGCGCTCATCCGACCCCGCCTCTTTGGAGACGAGGCTCGTCACCGAAGGATTGAGCAGGCCCATGCCGATCGAGAGCAGTCCGCAGGCGACCAGCACCTCCCACAACCCATGGGAAAGCGCCAGCGCCAAAAGGCCGAGACCGATCACCGCGGCCCCCGAGATCACGAGCCGCCCCTCGCCAAAGCGCTTCGAGAGCTGTCCGATCGCGCCGCCCTGAAGCCCGGCCAGCACAAGCCCCACATAGAAGAACACCCAGCCGACCTGTTCCGGCCCCCAGTCGAAGCTGCGGTTGGCCCACAGCGCGAAGGTCGATTCCATGCCGGCAAACGCGCTCACCGTCAGGAACAGTACCAGGATGAGACGGCCAAGCGTCGGGCGCGTGAACGCCACCCGCGCGACCGCAAGTCGGTTCGGCCGTATCGCCGTCCCGCGCGCTTCGGGCGGCAGACTTTCCTTCAGGCGGAACGCCGCGATGAGAAGCGCGGTCGCCGACAGCGCCGCCGCGAGAAAGGCGGGCAGCGCCAGGCGCGAGGTTTCGGGATTGGCGCCCGCGAGAAGCCCGCCGATCGCCGGACCGATCGTGAAGCCAAGCCCGAACGCGGCACCGATCATGCCCATCCCCTTGGCGCGCTTGTCGGGCGGGGTCACGTCGGCGATGTAGGCTTGCGCGGTGCCGATATTGCCGGCGCCGGCGCCTTGCAGCAGCCGTGCCGCAAACAGCATCCAGAGCTGCCCCGCGAGCGCCAGCCACACATAGCCGACGCAGGTGCAGGCGAGGCTCGCGAGCAATATCGGCCTTCGTCCCACCCGGTCCGACCAGCGCCCGAGGATCGGCGCGGTGACGAACTGCGCGAGCGAATA
>DATJLY010000079.1:0-3088 GCA_035509095.1 Allostellaceae bacterium
ATGGGCGGGGGATTGACGTGGGGCGCCGCCCTCGTGCGCTGGTAGGCGGCGGGCCCGGGCTCAGGAATTCCCCCCAACTCTCTGTAATTGCAAAATTTATCTCCGCGGTTTAGGGTCTCGCGAAAAGCGGGGAGGACCGTATGGCGGGGCAGACGGTAACGCGCGCTCAACTGAGCGAAGCGGTTTACCAGGAGGTGGGGCTGTCGCGTAACGAGTCGGCCGACCTTGTCGAGTTTGTGCTTGCGGAGATCGCGAATGCTCTCGCTCGGGGGGAAATGGTGAAGATCTCGTCGTTTGGGAGCTTTGCGGTGCGCAAAAAAGGCAAACGAATCGGCCGTAACCCCAAAACCGGGACCGAAGTACCGATCAATCCGCGCCGCGTCCTGGTGTTTCGCGCGTCCCACGTGCTGAAGGACAGCATCAACGTCGCGCTGAGTAGCGCTGGCGCGCGGCGCAGCGGGGCGGCATGAGAACGCCGGACCTGTTTGACCTGTCGCAACCTCCCTCGTCGCAGCCGCAGACGGCTTCGCGGCGGACGTCGAAATCGGCCGAAGCCTTCCGTACTATCAGTGAGGTAGCGGGTGATCTTGAAGTGCCGCAGCATGTTCTGCGGTTCTGGGAATCGAAGTTTCCCCAGATCAAGCCGCTGAAGCGCGCCGGTGGCCGTCGCTATTACCGGCCGGACGACGTGGCGTTGCTGCGCCGGATCCGGCAATGCCTCTATGACCAGGGCTATACCATAAAGGGCGTGCAGAAATTGTTGCGCGAGGGCGCGCTCAAGGCCGAAGCGCGCTCGGTGCCTCCTTTGCCGCGGCCGGCCACGACGCGCGTGGCAAAGCCCGAAGGGCTGCGGCAGATACTGCTCGAACTGAGGGACGAGTTGGTGGCGCTGCGTCAGACACTCGCGCGGCGCGGGTGAGTTGCGCCGTCACGGCGCGCCCCTTATAGTTTTCCGAGCGGGCAGTAGCGCAGCCTGGTAGCGCATCAGCATGGGGTGCTGAGGGTCGCGAGTTCGAATCTCGCCTGCCCGACCATATACCGGCGGCGGTCCGATCGCCGGTCCGAGAGGGGGCCATCATGTTCCGATCCTGGGTACTTGGCGCGGCGCTCGCACTGGGCCTCGTGGCGAATGCCTATGCCGCGAGCGACCAGCAACAGCTTGTCGACGCGGCGGCGCTGACCGTCGAGCATTTGCAAAGCTCGCAAGACCCGGGCGCCGGGAAGGCGCGCGAATATATCCGCCGCGCGCGCGCGGTATTGATCGTGCCGCAGCTCGTCAAAGGCGGCTTTTTCGTCGGCGCGCAAGGCGGCAACGGCGTGCTGGTCCCGCGCTATGACAAGACCGGCTGGGGCAATCCCGGCTTCTACACGATGGGGGCGGCCTCGTTCGGCCTGCAGATCGGTGTCGAGGTGTCCGAGATCGTGCTGATCATCATGGACGACAAGGCGCTCCGGGCCGTCACCCGCAACCAATTCAAGGTCGGCGCCGAGGCCGGCATCGCGGTCGCGACATTGGGCGCGGGCGCCGAAGCCAACACGACCAGCAATGCCGGCGCCGACATCTATGGCTTCGCCATCTCGAAAGGCCTGTTCGGCGGCATCGCGGTCGAAGGCGGCGTCATTCATCCGCGGGACGGCTGGGCGTCTGCCTATTACGGCGGGAAGCATACGAGCTCTTCGGTCGTGCATCGCGACGGCGTCGAGAATCCCGGCGCCGACGGGCTGCGCAAAGCACTGAACGCGCTTTGAAGGGGAGCGGCACGGTGTTGACGCGTCGCGTCTTGCTGGGCGCGGGAGCGGCGGTCGCGGGATTTCCGGCGATCGTCTCGCGGGCACGCGCGGCCGATCGCATCTCGGTCGTGTTGCCGCTCGGCTTTCAGATCGATTTTTTCGACACGATGAACGCCCGCTCGGGCGGGCATTACGCGAAGTTCGGCCTCGACGCCGACATCATCGGCGCCAATTCGGGCGTGCAGACGATCCAGCTCGTGACCTCGGGCAAAGGGACCTATGGCCGCGGTGCGCCGGCCGACATGATCCGCGCCGTTGCCGCCAAGCAGCATGCGCCGATCGCCATCGCCAGCATCTTCCAGGGCTGCCCCTTCCGCGTCTTCAGCCTCAGCGCGAAGCCGGTGCGCGAACCCAAGGACTTCAAAGGCAAGACCGTCGGCCTCATCACGCTCGCGTCGCCCACCGGCATCTATCTCGACGTGATGCTGTCCCAAGCCGGGCTGTCGCCCTCCGACGTCGAGCGTCAGCCGACCGGCGGCACGCCCGGGGCGATCGAGATCCTGAAGCAGGGCAGGGTGGATTGCTTCATCTCGGCCACCTCGGTCGAGACGGCGGCAAAACGCGCGCACGAGCCGCTTGAGATCTGGAATCCGGACAAATACCTGCCGCTGCCCGGTCAAATCTATTACGCCATGCCCGAGACGCTCGATGCGAAGGACGACATCACGGTCCGGTTCCTCAAGGCGTCGAAGGCGTCGCTCGACGAGATCCTCTCCGAGCCCTTGAGACCACTGGTCGAGCGCGCCGCCAAGGATTTCGACATTCCCGGCGTCAACAACATGGACCTGACGCTCGCCATGCTGCAATCGACGATCGACGAGCTGCTGCTGGCCGAGGGACGCGAGAATCTTCTGAAAAATCTGCCAGCGCGATGGGCCGGCGGCGTGAAGGCGCTGCGCGATGCCCACATCGTCGACATCGACGACCCGACGGTGCTCTATACCAACCGCTTCGTGGATGCCGCCCTCAAGGCATGACCGTCGTCGAATGAGCCGCTTTCTCGATTCAGCAATTGAAGAGCCGGAGGGGCCGCGGGAGGAAGCGTGAGCATGCACGACACCAACTACGAGCATGAGCATCTCGAGCCGAAATCCGAAGAGGAACGCGCCGAGCTCGCGCGCTTCATCTGGAGCCAGGAACATGTCGAGCTGAAGACGGTCGGCATCGACATCGGCAGCTCGACCTCGCATCTCCTGTTCGCCAAAGTGCTGCTTCAGCGCCATTCGCAGGGGCTTTCGAGCCGCTTTGTCGTGGTGGATCGTCAGATCACGTGGCGCTCGCCGATCATGCTGACGCC
>DATJLY010000080.1:0-29135 GCA_035509095.1 Allostellaceae bacterium
GATCCCCGCGCGCAGCGGGACCTTGCCGCCCGGCCGCGGATCGGCGATGCGGGCCGCGAGCAGCGCCACGATGGCCCGCGCGGCCGCGATCCCGGCCTTTGCCGCCTCGGCATCGCGGCCTTCCTCGGCGCCAAAGATCGCCAGCACCCCGTCGCCGACGAATTTGAGGATGTGGCCGCCGCGCGCGTGCACGCTGGTCGCGACATGCTCGAAATACTCGTCGAGCGCGCCGATCACCTCTTCGCCCGGCAGCCGGTCCGAAAGACCGGTGAAATCCCGCAGGTCCGTCGCCATGATGACGGCGCGCAGCGGCTCGAAATGGCCGCGCAGGATCTGCCCGTCGAAGATGCGGTCGCCGACATGGCGGCCGTGATAGATCGAGAACAGGCCGCGCGCGGTCCGGTACAGCATGATGGTCTCGACGACCGCGGCAAGGGCGGGCCGGATCGCTTCGAGCAATGCCAAGTCCTGCGCCGCAAACCCGCCGGGCCTGGCAGTCGCCCAGGTGACGACGGGATAGCGCGGCCCCAACCGGTTGAGCGGCGCCACGACATAGTCCGTGCAGCCTTCGGCACGGAACTCCTCGAGCAAGGGGAATTCGCTCGCGGCGCCGTCGAGACGCTGGCGCAGCGGCTCGCCATGCTCGATGGCGCCGCGCAAGGGGCTCGTCAGATACTCCTCGGTCCGCTCGGTGCCCTGGAGCACCCGGACTTCCTCGGTGATCCGCCGGTCCGCCCACCAGCGCCAGCCGAAGCCGCGGATCTGCGGGTGCAGCGTCCCGACATAGATCGTCACCCGCCACAACGGCACGCCCGCTTCGAGGAGCCGCGCGCAGAGACCGTTGACGAACCGGGTCGGGCTCGACAACGCGCGGCCGTCGGTCAGGATCCAGCGGGCGATCTCCCAGGCATGACCTGGCGCTTCCATCGGGCCAACTCTAGGGCTCCAGCACCACCTTGCCGAGCCCGTCGCGCGCGCCGACAATGCGGTGCGCCTCGGCCGCCTCGCGCAGCGGGAGGATCTTGTCGACGAGGACCCGGAACCGCCCCTCGGACGCGGCCTTCAGGCTGTCATTCACATCGGCGTCGCTTTGCCCGGTCCAGCCCATGATGGCGATGTGGTTGAAGTAGAGATGGCTCACATTCACCGGCACGACGCCGCCGCCATGGCTTCCGGCCGTGACGAGCCGCCCGCCGCGGCCGAGGCTCAGGAACGCTTTGGCGAAGAGGTCGGGGTCGCCGATATTCTCCAGCACGATATCGACGCCCCGGCCGCCCGTGATGCGGCGTGCCTCGGCGGTGAGGTCGGCGCTCCGGTAGTTGACGCCCGCATCGCCGCCCAGCTCCATCGCCGCGGCCACCCGTTCGTCGGAGCCGGCGGCGGCGATGACCTTGGCGCCGAGATATTTCGCCGCCTGCACCGCCGCGCTGCCAAGCCCGCCCGCGGCGCCCATCACCAGCACCCATTCGCCGGCCGCGACCTTGGCCTTGTCGCGCAGCATGCTGAAGGCGAGCGGCGCGTGCCGGGCGACGATGGTGGCGGTGGCGAAATCGACATTGTCCGGGACGATATAGGTGCAGCGCTCGGGCAGGACCACGTACTCGGCATAGCCGCCCCAGACGGTGAGGCCCAGCATGACCGGCGCTCCGCTGGGCGGCCCCGCATCGAGCCGCAGATAGCTCGTGACCCGGTCGCCGACCTTACGGGTCGCGACGCCGGGACCGACCGCGGTGACGATCCCCGAGGGATCGACCCCCAGCACGTGCGGAAGGGCGACGGGCCGGGGGTATTTCCCGGACCGGACGATCAGGTCGAGGGTGCGGTTGACCGAGACCGCCTTCACCGCGACCAGCACCTCGCCTGGCCCGGGCGACGGTGTGGGCACTTCCTCGAGCCGCATCACCTCGGGCGGCCCGAACTCCCGCATCACCATGGCCTTCATCGGCGCCTCCCAAAAAACAGGACAATTGATAATCGGCGAACCGGTCCGTCCGGCCCCTCCCACCCGCGGATGGGTGCGGATGTACGCAATACATACCACATCTTGCGTACTATGTCAAGAGCGGCGGATCGGCGAGGGGATCGCCTCTTAAACCTCTTTCCAGGGCATGTCCTTCACGAGGGGCCAACGATTGGCCCGGCTCCATCGAGACCAGTGATTGTCCTGCACGTCGTTGATATCGACTTCGGGAAACAGACCGACGCCTTCATCGCTTCTCAGGAAGAACACGTTGAACCCATGACGATGCCCGCCGATCATCCGGTAGCCGCGCCGTTTGCAAAGCCTTTGCATCGCAAGAAGAGAGGCGCTTCGATAATCCTGCGCGGCGCCGTCCCCCCGCCGATAGTCGAAGTCGGGCTGGTATTCGATCGTCAGGCTCTTGTCCGGAGGTATCACATTGTGGGTTTCGCAAACGATGAGGCGCGGATTGATCGCCTCGATCGCCTCCAGCACCCAATAGTCGTTGCCATCGATGTCCAGTGAAAACAGATCGACTTCGCCGGCGCAGCCGCTGCGGGTCAGTAAATCGTTGACATTTTCGACCGTGATCCATCCCTGGGTAATAACCGGCGGGTAGAGCAAGCATTCCTTTCTTTGGCGGAAAAAACGATCCGCCCGAGCGATGTTTTCCTCACTCCCGTCGAATAGATAGCCATCGAATCCGTGATTGAGAATTAGATTTGCCGACATGCATTCATCGCCGGTCCCGCAGCACATCTCGACCACGCGCCGGGTCTTGAAGCCGATCATGGCGAGCACATAAAGAATGATCCCATCCTCTTCGAACTGAGAGTACACGCGGAACCCCGCATCCCTGATCGCGGGATAGGGCGTAATTCCGGCGGATTTGCACATCAAATATTGATTGACGATGCCGCGCTGGAGCTGCTGACTTTGCGATTGGCGTTCGTTCAGGAGAGCGCTTGAGACAGCCATCGAAAAAGACGGCATTGCAAAATCGATAGCTCGTTTCACGGCATTCTTTGCCACCTGTTTCATCGACTTCCCCCGCAGTCAGTAATCTGCGCGCGTGGCTGTCCCGAAAATGATGATTGTCTTGTTATTATTTGGCCCTCGTTCCGGCGTTCGACTTCGGCCGGAATGAGGATTTGCCCGCCGTCGCCGTCCTGCGATTAGGGCCTGATGGCCGATCGCGCCGTGAGGAGGCAGATCGTCGACGTTTCCAGGCCCACACTCGCATTTTCGGTGTGCGTCGTCGAGGACGATCCGTTGGGTTTGGCCAGGCCCGGGTATACTCGCCCCCGCAAACTGGAGGGGTTTTCCATGGATCTGCAATTGAGCGGCAAGCGCGCCATCGTCACGGGCGGCAGCCGCGGCATCGGCAAGGCGATCGCACAGCAACTGGCCGAGGAAGGCGTCGATGTCGCGATCGCCGCGCGCGGGCGCGAGCAGCTCGACGCGACGGCTCGGGAGATCGCCAAGACCACGGGGCGGCGCGTCGTGCCGATCGTCGTCGAGATGACCGACGACGCGTCCGTCGATGCGCTCGTCGCGGCGGCGGTGAAGGCTTTGGGCGGCATCGACATCCTCGTCAACAACGCGGCGGCACCGGGCGGCACGGTGCCTTCGGCCAAGATCGCGCAAGTCAACGGTGCGGACCTGCTCTTCGACGTGAACGTGAAGGTGGCGGGATATCTGCGCGCGGCGCGCGCGGTGGCGCCGCATCTCGTCAGCAATGGCTGGGGCCGCATCATCAATATCGGCGGCGGCGCCGCGCGGCGCACCGGCAACTATATCGCGTCGCTGCGCAACGCGGCCGTTTCCTCGCTCACCAAGAATCTGGCCGACGAGCTTGGCCCGAAGGGCGTCAACGTCATTGCGATCCATCCGGGCACGACGCGCGCCGGCAAGCCGATCGCGCCGGAAGCGGAAGAGCGGGCCAATCGCTCGATCAGCGTCGGCCGCATCATCGATGCGAACGAGATCGCCTTCGTCGTCGCATTCCTCGCCTCGCCGAAGAGCATCGCCATCAACGGTGAAACCATTGCCACCGGCGGCGGCGTGTTGGGCCCGATCAATTATTGAGAACGCGCCACCGCTTCGAAACGCCCCCACCTCACACCCCAACCCTCTCCGCCCCACCGGGGCGGAGAGGGAACGCGAAACGGACCTTTTCCGAAACCGACGGACCGGCTTATCATCCTTCCTCGTCATTGCCGGGCTTGACCCGGCAATCCATGGACCCCCGGGTCGAGCCCAGGGGTGACGAAACAAGGAGCCAAAGAAATCAGGCTCCTGAAAAACATCAGGGAGGTGCCAATGCGTTCGATGAAATCGTTCGTCCTTTGCCTTGCATGCGCCATGCTCGTCGCCGCGGCCCCTGTCGCGCGCGGGGACGAGCCGGTCACGATCCGCGCCGCGTGGATCGTGACGCCGGCCTCGCTTATTCCCATCCTGTTGGCGCCGCCGGGCGTCGCCAGGAACGAGGGCAAGAGCTATCGCTTCGAGCCCATCCATTTCGCCAACTCGCCGACCCAGATCACCGCGATCGCGTCGGGCGACGTCGAGATCGCGACCTTGAACTTCACGTCGATCCCGTCGGCGGTCTTGAATGCCGGGCTTACCGATCTGCGCATCATCGCCGACGAGACGCAGGACGGAATCGACAATCACGAATCCGTCAAATACGCGGTGCTGAAGACCTCGCCGATCACGACGATCGAGGATCTGAAGGGCAAATCGCTTGCGACGATCGGCATCGGTTCGGCCACCGACATCGCGATGCGCGCCATTCTGGTGAAGCACGGGCTCGACTATCAGCGCGATTATACCGAGGTCGAAGCGTTGCCGCCGGTCGCGACCTCGATGCTGCTTCAGCATAAGGTCGATTTCATCGCGCTCGCGGTGCCGTTCGACCAGCTGCCCGATTTCGTCGACAACACGCGAACCTTGTTCACGATGCGCGACGCGATGGGCGGGGCCGAGCTGTCGGTCTGGGTCGCGCGGGAAGGCTTCATCGCCAAGCACCGCGCGGCTCTGGTCGATCTTTTGGAAGACATGATCCGCTCTTATCGTTGGTACGCGGATCCCGCCAATCACGCGGCCGCCGTCGCGATCCTGGCGCAATTCCTGAAGCAGCCGGCGGACCGGCTCGATGGCTGGGCCTTCACCGAGAAAGACTTCTCGCGCGATCCCGATGGCGTGCCGAACATGGCATTGATGCAGCGCAACGTCGACACGACGCAATCGCTGGGCTTCATCAAGACCCATCTCGACATGGCGAAATACGCCGATCTGAGCCTCGTCAAGGAAGCGCGCGCGCGTCTGAAATAGCGGCGCCCGCGACCGGGACCAAACCACCGCCGCCTTGTCAGCGGCGGCGGTTTGGCGCACCCTTCGGTCAGGAAACCGAATAAACGGGGGAGACATGCCATGACGACGACACGACGCGGCCTCATCCAGGCCTGGGGCGCCGGTGCGGCGCTGCTTGCGGCGGCGGGCGAAACGCCGGCCGTGGCGGCCGACATGCCGGCCACGGCGCCGACCGCGGCGCCATCCGCGCCCGCCGATTTCGGCAAGGCCAGCAGCGCCAACGAAGCGCTCACCATCGTCAGCCCCGAGCATCTCGAGGCGCAAGCGCGCAAAGCGGTCTCGCCCGGGCGCTTCGCCATCACTGGCTGGTGCGGCGACGGCCTGACCTATCGCGCGAACCGCGCCTCGCTCGACGAGACGCCGATCATGCCGCGGCGGCTGCAACGCATCACCGACGAAGAGATCGATCTGCGCACGTCGATCCTCGGCCATGACCTGCCCTTCCCGATGATCACCTGCCCGATGGGCGGGCACGGCAGCTTCCATGTCGATGCCGAGGTCGCGACCGCGGGCGGCACGGGTGCGGCGGGAACGCTTTATGTCACGTCCGGCGCCTCGACCCGGCCGATGGAAGACATCGCCAAGGCGACGCCGGGACCGAAATGGTTCCAGATCTACATGAACCGCGACATGGGGCTGAACCGCTGGCTGGTGCAGCGCGCGAAGGCGGCGGGATTCTCGGCCATCGTGCTCACCGCCGACGCGCTGGGCGCGGGACAAAGCGACGAGTACATCGCGTTGGGCCGGCCGCGCGATCCGACGCTCACGGTCGGCAACCACGACCCGAGGTTTGGCGGGCACGGCAATTTCCTCGACATGAAGCGCGATTTGAGCTTTTCCGACATCGGCTTCCTGCACGAGGCGTCGGGGCTTCCCGTGATCACCAAGGGCGTCGTCGATCCCGACGACATCCGCGAAGCGCTCGCTTCGGGCGCGGCGGCGATCTGGATCTCGAACCATGGCGGCCGGCAGATGGATGGCGGCCCCGGCTCCTTCACGATGCTGCGCCCGGCGGTCGACGTGGTCCAGGGCCGCGTGCCCATCGTGTTCGACAGCGGCGTGCGGCGCGGCGTCGACGTGTTCAAGGCGGTGTCGATGGGCGCCACCGTCTGCGCCGTCGGCCGCCCCGTGCTGTGGAGCCTCATGTGCGGCGGCGCGCCTGGCGTCAAAAGCCTTTATGCCTGGATGGGCGGCGAGCTGCACTCGACGATGCTGCTGTCGGGCGTCGCCAAGGTGACGCACTTGAAGCGCAAGAACATCGTCATCGCGCGGGCGTGAGGGAGCGATGCGCAGGATGAAGCTCGCGGCGGCAGCGCTGGTGGCGCTGATCCTCGCAAGCGGCGCGGCGCGCGCCGAGCCCGTGGAGATCAAAGTCGCCTGGATCGTGGCGCCTACCGACTCGCCCTTGGCGATGCTCGGCAAGCAAGGCATCTCGCGGCACGAAGGCACGAGCTACAAGCTCGACTATGTGCACTTCACCAGCACGCCGGCGATGATCACCGCGCTCGCCTCGGGCGACGTCGATCTGGCGCCGTTGGGTTTCCCGGCGTTGGCGCTCGCGATCGAGAACGCGCATCTCGACGATCTGCGCGTCGTGACCGACTGGCTCGAGGACGGGGTCGGCCAGTCCTTCAGCAATCCCTTCTTCGTGCTGAACGACGGCCCGGTGAAGCGGATCGAGGACCTGAAAGGCAGGATCGTGAGCTCCAACGCGATTGGCGCGGCGATCGATATCGGGCTCAGGATCATGTTGCGCAAGCACGGGCTCGAGGACAAGCGCGACTACACGCTGGTCGAATCCATGTTTCCGACCATGAAGCCCGAGCTGTTGGAGCACAAGGTCGATCTCGTCAGCGTGGTGCCGCCCTTCGCCTTCGACCCGCAGCTCAACGCGGTGGGACACGCGCTTTTCACGCAGAAGGAGGCGATGGGAGGGCCGTCGCAGCTTCTGACCACGGTCGCGCGCAAGCCCTTCATCGACAAGAACCGCGCGGCGCTGGTCGATTATTTCGAGGACAATCTGCGCCAGGTCCGCTGGTACTTCGATCCGAAGAACCATGACGAGGTGATCAAGATCGTCACCGCCTATACCAAGACGCCGCCGAGCCTGTGGGCGGGCTGGGCCTTCACGCCCAAGGATTCCTACCGCGATCCCGACGGCAAGCCCAATCTCGACGCGCTTCAGCGCAATATCGGGACGGCGCACGAACTGGGCTTCATCCCGGCGCCGCTCGATCCGCACCACTACGCCGATCTGAGCCTCGTCGCGGAAGCGGCCGCGCGGCTCGACAAGTAGGAGCGATGTTCAACCATTACGCCGACATCCTTTCCCGCATCGCCGAGCCGCCGAAATGGTGGGACGAGCAGGGCGTGCCGCGCTATTGCGCGTTCGGCCCTGACGCGATCGCCAACATCTATGCCCATGAATGCGTGCTGCTGGCGATCGAGTGCAGCGGCTGCGGTCAGACCATCATCGCCGCACTCGACGACCATCAGGCGAACAATGTGCTGCGGGTCCCCGGCAAGGAGACGCCGCGGCGCAAGATCGCCGATCTGATCCGCGCGGGCGAACTCGATTGCGGCGATCCGCCAAACGTGGGCTGCTGCCGCGGTGGCCCGTCGACGGGCGCATTGACGCGCCGCGTGCTGCAATACTGGGCGCGCTATCAGGACAGCTATGGGCCCTTGGGTTCCATCCGCTTCGTGCGCGGCTCGTTCGACTGGCAGCGCGACCGCAGCCTCGAGCTTCCGGTCACGCCGCGCGAGGAGGATTAAGGTGCCAGCCGCCGCTCGACGAGGCGCGCGAAGAGGCTCGCGCCCAACGGCAGGACCTCGTCGTTGAAGTCGTAGCCCGGAGTGTGGACCTCGCACCCGCCGGCACCGTCGCCGTTGCCGATCTGGATATAGGCGCCGGGGCAGCGCGCGAGCATGAACGAGAAATCCTCCGACGCCATCGTCAAGCCGCCGTCGCGGTTGACGTTGGCCTCGCCCACGAGCTCCGCCGCGGCGTCGGCGATGAACGAGGTCTCTCGCGGCTCGTTGACGAGCGGCAGGAACGGATAGCGGAAATCGAGCGTCGCCCGTGCCCCCAGCCCTTCGGCCACGCCGCGCGCGATGCGCTCCATGTTGGTCCGGATCATCTCCATCGTCTCGTTGACGAAGCAGCGCGCGGTGCCGCGGATCACGGCGCGTTCCGGAATGACGTTATAGGCGTCGCCCGCGTGGATCTGCGTGATGCTCAGCACGGCGGTGTCGATCGGCCGGACATTGCGCGCGACGATGGTCTGGAGCGCCGTGGTGATATGGGCCGCCACGACGACCGGATCGATGCCGGATTCGGGCCGCGCGCCATGCGCGCCGCGGCCGGTGATGGCGATGTCGAAAAAGGCGCCGCCCGCCATCATCGGCCCCGGCCGGATCGCGAACTTGCCGACCGCGAGGCCGGGGCGGTTGTGCATGCCGAAGATCGCCTCGCACGGGAACCGGTCGAAGAGCCCATCCTTCACCATGGCCTCGCCGCCGCCCAAGCCTTCCTCGGCCGGCTGGAACACGAAATTGACCGTGCCGTCGAATTTCCGGGTGGCCGCGAGATAGCGCGCCGCGCCCAACAGCATGGTCGTGTGCCCGTCATGGCCGCAGGCATGCATCCGCCCCTCGTTCGTGGAGCGATAGTCGAAGCGGTTGGCCTCGAGGATCGGCAGCGCGTCCATGTCGGCGCGCAGGCTGATGGAACGCGCGCCCGAACCCACTTTGAGCCGCCCCACCACGCCGGTGCGGCCCACGCCGCGATGCACCTCGCAGCCGAACTCGGCAAGCTTCTGCGCCACCAGGTCCGAGGTGCGCGTCTCCTCGAAGCCAAGCTCGGGATGCGCGTGAATGTCGCGCCGCCACCGGATCAGGTCGCCATGGAACGCCGTGATGTCGGGAATGAGCTGCATGAAATCTGGCCTCCGCGCCGAAAGCCCTCCTAGAATAGGCGCGATGCAGGAGCTTTGCGACCGGGACGCCGTCGAATTGCGCCGGCTCATCGGCGACCGGGAGATTTCACCGGTCGAGCTTCTCGAGAGCTGCCTCCGGCGCATCGAGGCGGTCAATCCGGTCCTGAACGCCGTCACCGCGATGGCGGTCGAGCGCGCGCGGGCCGAGGCGCGCGCGGCCGAAGCGACGGTGCGGGCGGGCGATCGGCTGGGGCCGCTCCACGGCCTGCCGATCGGCATCAAGGACCTTCAGGAGACCGAGGGGATCGTCACCACCCAAGGCTCGCCGCTTTATCGCCACCATGTCCCGGCGGCGGACGAGCGCATGGTCGCCGCCGTGCGGCGCGCCGGCGCCATCGTGGTCGGCAAGACCAACACGCCCGAATTCGGCGCGGGCGCCCATACCGACAACAAAGTCTATGGGCCGACGCGCAACCCGTTCGACCTCGCGCGTACCTGCGGCGGCTCGTCGGGCGGGTCGGCGGTGGCGCTTGCGACCGGCATGCTGCCGCTTTGCACCGGCTCCGACACGGGCGGCTCGCTCCGCATTCCGGCGGCGTTTTGCGGCGTCGTCGGGTTCCGGCCTTCGCCGGGCCTTGTCGCCAACGAGCGGCGCGTGCTGGGCTGGACCCCGATCAGCGTCGCCGGACCGATGGGCCGCACGGTTGCCGATGCGCGGCTGTTGCTGGGAGCGCAGATCGGCGCCGACAGCCGCGACCCGTTCTCCTGGCCGGTCGACGCGAAATCCTACGCCCAGGCGCAAGAGATCGATCTGGGACGCCTCAGAGTGGCGGTCTCGGAGGATCTGGGCGGCGCGCCGGTCGACCCGTCGATCCGCGCCACTTTGCGCGCGCGGATTGCGCTCATTGCCGGCGCGTTCGCCCGCTGCGACTGGCGCGATCCGGACCTGCGCGGCGCCGATGCGGCGTTCGCCGCGATCCGCGCGCAGAATTTCCTCGCCGGTCAGCGCGAGCGGTACGAGCGCCATCGCGACAAATTGGGCGCCTATGTGCGCGCCAACTACGAAGAAGGGCTGGCGATGAGCGCCCTCGACGTGGCCGAGGCGCATGCCACGCAAACCCGCATCCTGCGCAATCTCGAGCGGTTCTTCGAGGATCACGACCTGCTCATCAGCCCGACGGTCGGCATCGCGCCTTTCGCGATCGAAGAGGGCCACGCGCGGATCGTCGATGGCCGGGTGATGCGCACCTATTATTCCTGGCTCGCCCCCACTTATTACCTGTCGCTCACCGGACATCCGTGCATCTCGATCCCGTGCGGGATGGAGCCCTCGGGAACGCCGTTCGCGCTGCAGATCACCGGGCCTGCGCGCAAGGACGCTTTCGTCCTCGACGCGGCACAAGCGATCGAGGCGTTGTTGGCGCGCGATCCGCGCACCCGGCGGCCCGTGCCGGACGTGACGAGCCTAGGCGCGGCCTAGAGTCGTCGTCCCCGCGAAAGCGGGGACCCAGGGGCCAGTGACGCGCGGTTGCGCTGGGCCCCCGCTTTCGCGAGGGCGACGACCGGTTTTGAATCTGCGTGGATCACTCCAGGCTAGCGCTTGACCGCTGGCCGCGGCGAGGGGAAGCGCGTTCTCACCTCGCAGCGTTGCAGGATGTCCCGATCCTCGCGCGGCAAACCGTGGCGCGCGGCGAATTGGGCCCAGCGCGCGGCGAGCGAGGCCACGCGAAATCCCGGCGCCGTCGGCACGAATTGCACGATATTGCCGCGCGGGCCGCGCTCGACGACGAAAAAGGAGCGATCGAGCCGTGGCGCGACGCGGCCTACTTTCTGCCAAGCCGTGCCCATTTCCCCGCCGGTCCATCCGCCCGCCCAGTTGATCGCGACGCATCCACCCGGCCTTAGCGCGGCGAGGCAATCTTGCCAGAAGCTGTCATCGAGCGATGCCGCACCCGACGCGTCGTAGAGATCGACCATCACGACATCGAACGCACCCGCGGCATCGGCCACGATGGCCGCGCCATCGGCCCGCGTGACGGCGCGCTCGATATGGAAATACTCGCGCGCCAGCGCGATGACCCCGCGGTCGCGCTCGACAACCGTCGCATCGAGATCGGGCA
Source organism: Allostellaceae bacterium (assembly GCA_035509095.1). GTDB lineage: Bacteria > Pseudomonadota > Alphaproteobacteria > ATCC43930 > CGMCC-115725 > DATJLY01. The sequence goes on from DATJLY010000080.1 coordinate 11,394, forward strand.
GATGCGCGGCGAGATGGCGGCACATGGCGCCGCCGCCAAGGCCAAGAAGCAGCGCCCGGTCCGGCGCTTCGGCGAGCGCGAGCGACATCAGCATCAGCCGCTCGTAGGGGAAGACGAGCCGGTCCGGCGCATGGAGGTCCATCGCCGAATGCTCCATCACTTCGTGCCCGCGGCCGATCGTGCCGAGCGTGCGGAGCGCCCGGCCGCGATACATCGCCTCCACCACGAACAGGAACGCGCGCGACCCGCCCGAGCGGCGCACGGCCAGGATCTTGCATTCCTCGCCGTAGTAGCGGCGGATCACATCCCGCAACGGCTCCGACCGCGTGGCACGGTCAGCGGCCATGTCGGCGCAGTCGCATGGTTCGACCTTTCTTGCTTTTTACTTTGTCGGTGTCATCGCTATACTGGGTAAAAATCACGGATTCAACGGCAGGGAGGCGGATCGTGGCCCAATCCTACAGCAAGGAAAGTCTGGAAGAGCGCGCCAGCGCGCTTTTGCCGCGCCTTAAGGAGCGTGCGGTCGCGACCAGCAACGCCCGCCAGGTCCCGGCCGAGACCATCAAGGATCTCTGGGATGCCGAGCTCTGCTATCTGCTGAAGCCCAAGAAATTCGGCGGACCCGAGGTGCGGGTCGACGTGGCCTTCAAGACCGCCTCGATCCTGGGCCGGGGCGACGGCTCGGCGGCGTGGGTCTGGACCGTGATGGGCGTCCATGATCTTTTCGTCGCGCTCTTCCCCGAAAAGGCGCAGCAGGAATATTGGGAGCATGACCGCACCTTGAGCGCGTCAAGCTTCGCGCCGGGCGGGCGGCTCACGCCAACCGACGGCGGCTATCGCGTCTCGGGCAAATGGTCGTTCTGCAGCGGCATCGATCACGCGCGCTGGATGATCCTTGGCGGCATCGCCGGGATGCTCAGCACCAATCCGCCGATCCCGGACATCCGCTTCATGCTGCTGCCGAAGAGCGACGTGAAAATCGTCGACGATTGGCACGTGATGGGCCTTTCGGGCACCGGCAGCAAGAGCTGCGTCGTCGAGGACGTGTTCGTGCCCGAGCACCGGACCGTCAAGAACGACGACCTCGTCAACGGCACGTCGCCCGGCGCCGCCGTTCATCAGAGCCCGCTTTACCGCGCGCCGGTCTGGGCGATCTTCCCGTTCTGCATCTCGTCCGCGGCGCCGGGCATCGCCCAAGGCGCGTGCCAGGCCTTCATCGACGAGATGAAGGCGCGCTCATCGGCGTTCGACCACTCGCCTTTGGCGAAGAAGCCGACGATCCAGACGCGGCTTTCCGAGGCGACGGCGCTTGCCGACGCCGCCGAGCTGCTCTACCGCCGCTCGCTCGAAGAGACGATCGACAAGGTCATGCGCGGCGAGACCCTGTCGCTCGAGCATCGCGTCCGCTCGCGCCGCGACCAGGGCTATGCCGTGCAGATGGGCAAACGCGCGTGCGAGCTTCTGCTGACGGCGCAAGGCGGCAACGGGCTTTATGAACGCGGACCGGTGCAGCGCGCCGCGCGCGATCTGACCGCCGTCTCGGCCCACATCGCCGCCAATTGGGACATGCCCGCGCTCAATTACGGCCAGGTGATGCTGGGCGGCCCGCCGACCGATCCGTTCTACTAGCCGGCGGCCGGCCGATGCCCGCTCATATGCGCGCCGTCATCGGGTGACAGGCGCGCGAAGGAAATGAGCGACAAGGCCGGGAACAGCACCATGATCAGGAACACGGTGGCGAAATCGCCACGCGTCGGAATGCGGGCGCCGCCGGCGAAATAGCCCAAGAGCGTCGCGCTGATGGCGATGCCGAAGCTTTGCGAAAGCTGCTGCGTCACGCTTGCGAGCGAGGAGCCCGTGCTGATATTGGCGCCCTGAAGGTCGGCATAGGCAAGGCTCGACAGCGACGTGTATTGCAGCGAGCGGAAGAAGCCCAGCGCCACCAGAAGCGCCGCCAGCCCCCACCACGGCGTGCCGGGGCCGATGAGCGCGAGCGACATCATGAACACGATGACGATCGTGCTGTTCACCAGAAGCACCGTGCGGAAGCCGTTGCGGCGCAGGATCAGCGGGGTGACGATGCGCATCGCCATCGACGACACCGCCGTCAGCGAGGTGAACAGGCCCGAGCGGAAGGCCGAGTATCCCAGCGGCAATTGCAGCAGCAGCGGCAAAAGGAACGGCGTCGAGCCATAGCCGATCCGCGCCAAGGTGCCGCCGACATTGCCGATGCGGAACGTCCTGATCCGGAACAGGTTGAGATCGACCACCGGGTCGTGGGTGCGGCGCGCATAGAAGACATAGGTGCCGAGGAACAAGGCCGCGGTCGCGACGGCGGCGGCCTCGGTCGTGCCGGAGACCGCCGAACGCCCTGCGAACTCGAGCGCCAATTGCGTCGCGGCAAGCCCGATCGCCACCAGCACGAAACCCCGGAAATCGAACCGCGCCAGCGCGTCGTTGCGGAAATTGTCGAAGAACAGCAGGCCCAGCACGATCCCCAGCGCGCCGATCGGCACGTTGACATAGAAGATCCACCGCCACGAGGCATAGGTCGTGAGAAATCCGCCCACCATCGGCCCGAGCGCCGGGCCGATCATCGCCGGCATCATCACATAGCCCATCGCCACCACGATCTCGGAGCGCGGGAAGGATTTGAGCATCACGAGCCGGCCGACCGGGTTCATGAGCGCGCCGCCCACGCCTTGCAGCACCCGCATCGCCACCAGCATGCCGAGCGAATTGGAAAGGCCGCACAGGGCCGAGGCCACGGTGAAGACGCCGACCGCGAGGCAGAACACGCTGCGCGCGCCGAACCGGTCGGCGATCCAGCCGCTGATCGGGATGAAGACCGCGATGCTGAGGAGATAGGATGTGATCGCGAGATTGAGCCGCAACGGCGCCTCGTTAAGGCTCACCGCGATCTGCGGCAGCGACGTCGCGATGATGGTCTGGTCAAGGCTTTCCATCAGCAGCGCGCACGCGCACACGAGCGGGATGAGAAGCCGCAGCCGCGGATCCTGCTGGGTGCGATAAAGGGGCTGTTCGGGCCTCTCCTCGCGGCGCACGTCGTCCAAGCCCCCACCTCCGGTCGCTTCCGTTGGGCGAACGCCGAGATTACCATGCATGCCCAAGGGAGGAAGCAATGGGAAAGCGCGGCACCCATGCGCCGGCGCCCGCCGATCTCGAGCCGGTCGAGAAAGCCTCGCGCGACGCGCTTGCGGCGCTTCAGCGCGAGCGGCTGCGCTGGTCGCTCCATCATGCCTACGCCAATGTGCCGCATTACCGCCGCGCCTTCGATGAAGCGCAAGTTCATCCCGACGACCTGAAACAGCTCGACGATATCCGGCGCTTTCCGCTGACCTCGAAGGATGATCTGCGCGCCAATTATCCGTTCGGGATGTTCGCCGTGCCGCGCGAGGAGATCGTGCGCGTCCATGCCTCATCCGGCACGACCGGCAAGCCGACGGTGGTGGGCTACGCCGCGCGCGACATCGACACCTGGTCCGATCTGATGGCGCGCAGCATCCGGGCGTCCGGCGGGCGCAAAGGCATGAAGGCCCATGTGGCCTATGGCTATGGGCTCTTCACCGGCGGGCTGGGCGCGCATTACGGCGCCGAGCGGCTCGGCTGCACGGTCATCCCCGTGTCGGGCGGCATGACCGAGCGGCAGGTGCAGCTCATCACCGACTTCGCGCCGGAGATCATCATGGTGACGCCGAGCTACATGCTGGCGATCCTTGACGCGTTCCGCGCCGCGCGCATCGATCCGCGCCAATCCTCGCTCGAAATCGGCATTTTCGGCGCCGAGCCCTGGACCAACGCGATGCGCGCCGAGATCGAGGACGCGTTCGACCTCGACGCCGTCGACATGTACGGATTGAGCGAAGTGATCGGCCCGGGCGTGGCGCAAGAATGCGTCGAGACCAAGGACGGGCTCCATGTCTGGGAGGACCATTTCTATCCCGAGATCGTCGATCCCGCGACCGGAACGCCGGTGCCCGACGGCGCGATGGGCGAGTTGGTCCTGACCTCGCTCACCAAAGAGGGGATGCCGGTCATCCGCTATCGCACGCGGGACCTGACGCGGCTCCTGCCGGGAACGGCACGCCCGATGCGCCGGATCGAGAAGATCGGCGGCCGGTCGGACGACATGATCATCCTGCGCGGCGTCAACGTGTTCCCGACCCAGATCGAGGCCATCCTTCTCGAGGACCGGCGGCTTGCCCCGCATTTCGTGATCGAATTGACGCGCGAGGGGCGGCTCGATGCGATGGCGCTCAAGGTCGAAGCACGAGCCGAGGCCGCCGGCGCCGAAGCGCGTGCCACATCAGCCGCCGATCTCTCTCACCGCATCAAGGCACTGGTCGGCATTTCGGTAGCGGTCGAGACGGTGCTTCCCGGCACGATCGAGCGGTCGATCGGCAAAGCGAAGCGGATCATCGATCTGCGGCCCAAAGGCTAAATCGTCGCAGCAAAGCATGTCCTCGATCTAACATAGAATTAGCCCCGTCACTGTCACGCATCCGTCATGTCACCCCGGTACGTTCCGGCGCGTGGGGCAGGGAGGGTGAACCGTCTGGCCCCGCGCAAGAAAACGGGGGCATCAGATGGTTCAGGCAGTGAACGGGCGCCGCCGCGCGCTGACGCGGCGGGCAGGATTGTCGGCGGCTTTGCTGTGGGCGACGGCGGGCGTCGCTTGGGCCGATCCGCTCACCTCTTTCGCGGCCGGCGATCTCGTCATCAGTGTCGAAGGGGACGGCAGCGACACCGGCAGCTATGCCGACAACTCCGCGGCGCCGATCACCTGGACGAGCTCAGCCTTTCCGGCACGGGCGGCGGCATCACCAGCTCGACCACCGCCAATCTCGTCGGCACGCTCATGCTGCCTCAAGTGGCGTCCGGCACCAATAATCCGATTTCCGGCGAATATGGCTCGTCGTCGGAAGGAACGCTGGAGCTTTCCGGCAACGGCCAGTATCTGACCATCGCCGGATACGACGTAACCGCGTCCACGTTCAATTCGGACCCGCAGAGCTATGGTGGCGCGACCAAGAGCTGCATAAGCCCCGGCCCCAGTGCCGTCACCTGCTATCCCCTGGCGCAAACCGCAAGCGTTGCCGGCACTCCGGGCTCGGCCGGCTCCGGCGTGACGACAGCGACCGTCGTGCCGCGCGTGACCGCGCTCATCGGCTACAACGGCAGCGTCAATACGTCGACCGCATTGACCGGCGTCTTCAACGAGAACAATCCGCGCAGCGTCGCGACCCAGAACGGCTCATCGTTCTATATTTCCGGCCAGGGCGAAAAGAACGACACCGCCACGCAGGGCCTGTTCTATGCGCAGTTGGGAGCGACCACCGCCACCCAGATCTACGGCACCGTCGATACCCGCACGGTCGAGATTCAAAACAACCAGCTCTATCTGTCGACCGATTCGACCGAAGGAAGCGGCGTGACGGAGAACATCTCGACCGTCGGCGCTGCGGGCAACCTGCCGACCGGCGCGACGACGCCGACGATCCTGACCAACATCAAAAGCAAGTTCAGCGTGACATCGCTGTCGCAGCTCAACGCTTACGATCAGGCCAATCTCGATTCAAATCCGGCCTTCACGGCGGCCAGCAAGACGATGGGCGATGTCTATCTCAGCCCGGAAAGCTATTTCTTTGCCAGCCCCACGGTCCTTTATGTCGCGGATAGCGGCATTCCAAAGGGCGACAATAACGGCTCCGGAAGCAGCGCCCAGGGGCTGAGCGACGGCGGTTTGCAGAAATGGGTGTTCCAGAGCGGCCAATGGATATTGGAATACACGCTCTCGGCCGGGCTCGATCTTGTGCCCGACACCACGGCCTGCGGCAGCAACCAAGTGGATTGCGGCACGACCGGCCTTATCGGCCTGACCGGCGAGGATGTCGACATCAATGGCGTCGAGGAGGTCGACCTGTTCGCCACCAACGCCACGTTGGGGGACGAGGACCAGACCTACCTCTACGGCATCACCGACGTGCTCGGCGACGCGACGCTGCCCTCCGACGAGTCCTTCACGGTGCTGGACACCGCGGCTCCGGATACGATCATCCGCGGTGTCGCCTTTGCGCCGGTGCCGGAACCCTCCTCACTCGCGATCCTTGCCGCGGGTCTCTTGGGGCTTGGCGTGATGCGCCGCCGCAAACGCCCCCTTTTTCACCCGGCGCGGTTGGCCGCGTTCCAATGGCGCTCGAGATTCGCGATGAGCGCCGGGCTGAAATGGCAATAGGCCTGCTCGCGGGCATAGACCGCCATATAGCGGCGAAAGAGATCCAAGGGCTCCATTCCCACCCGCAGCGCGCGGCGGTTGCCGGCGGCGCTGACGACGCCCGAGCCGGTGAAATCGGCAATTGCGCGGTCGATCGCTTCGTCCATCGCGTCGGGAGCGACGATTTCATCGCACACGAGCCGGCCTTCCGGCGCGGCGCAATCGATGCGGCGGCCGGACAGGATCGCCTGGCGCGCGATGCGGTCGCCGGTGAAGCGCGGCAGGCGCAGATTGGCGGCCCCCGGGATGATGCCCTCCTTGCGCGCGGGCAAGGTCAGATAGGCATCGCTCGCCGCGACGACATAGTCGAGCGCCAGCAAAAGCTGACACCCGCCGCCGATCGCGAAGCCGTCGACGGCGCCGAGCCATGGTTTTTCGATCGTGCCGCCATGAATCTCGTCCGGGCTGCGGTCGGGCCGCGCCACGCCGCGGAACAGCTTGTTGACGAGCCCGAGATCGCGCCGCAGGTACCAGAGGTAGGAGATCTTCCCCTGGTAGAGATGCGTCAGGTTGATGCCGGCATTGAAGACGCGCCGGCCTTGCCATTTCGGATGCGGCACCGGCGCGCCGCGCAGCACGCCGATCGCGGATCGGGGATCGAGCGTCGCCACGTCGATCGCGGTCTCGAGCGCGTCGATCGTGCCTTCGTCCTCGGCGTTGAGATAGCGCGGATTGCGCATCGTGACATGGATCGCGGCGCCGTGCCGCTCGACGAGCGCCGCGCCCAGATCGAGCGCGCCTGCGATGCGAAATTCCTCCGCGCGGGCGGCCGCTTCCGGCCGCGGCAGCAGCATCGCGTGGCAGAGATGCATGCCGGCGGTCGGGTCGGCGAGCACCGCGGCGAGAAAAATGCCCTGGTCGATCTCGGCGCCGTCCTTGTCGCGCTGCGCAAGCGCCGGCTCGCGCGCAAGCGATGACGGCGCGGGTACAAGGCCGGGGAGAGCCGCGGCGGCCGCCTCGACCAGCGCGTCGACGCGCAAGAAGCGCCGCAGCTCGTCCGTGAGCGCGCGGTAAAGCGTCACCGCGTGCGCGTCGCAAAAACGCTCTCGCGATTGGCGCAGCGCGTCGAGGATCGATGCCGCCGCTTCCGCTTCGGCGGCATGCCGCGCCGGCTTTGGCGGCAGCCGGCGCAGCAGTGTCTCGCCCTTTTGCCAGAAGCGCTGATAGAGAGCCGCGTCCGATGCATAGTCGGCCGCCGCGCGCGGCGCCTCGGCGAGCCAGCCGCTTTTCTCGTCCATCGCCGCTCAGCGAATCACGCTTTCGGGCATTTGTCGAGCGGGTGCTATGATGGCGGCTCGGCGGCGACGGAGGCGGTCGGGTGACGGATTCATTGGGTTGGCGCGGGAAATTCGCGGTGCTGGTGCCGTCGACCAACACGTCGGTGCAGCCGGAGTTCGACCGCATGCGGCCGCCGGGCGTCACCAACCATATCAGCCGCATCCGCATCCCGAACATGGCGCTCGAGAATGACGAGGATTTCTCGCGCCTCGTCGATCACATCGCGGCGGGCCAGATCGAGGCGGTGGACAGCGCCATGACATGCGAGCCCGATCGCATCGTGCTGGGCATCTCGGTCGAGACATTCTGGGGCGGCTATGCGCTGTCGCGCAAGCTCAAGGCCGATCTCGAAAAACATACCGGCCTGCCCGTGTCGATGGGCGCCGAGGCGAGCGAGCGGGCGCTGAAGCGGCTTGGCGCGCGGCGGATCGGAATCGTCACGCCTTATTGGCCCGTGGGCGACAAGAATGTCGGGCAGTTCTTCACCGAGGCAGGGTTCGAGGTCGCGGGCATGGTGGGGCTCAAATGCCAAAGCCCGGTCGCGATCGCCCATGTGAGCGAGCGCGAGCTGATGGACGCGATCGTCGCGGTGAACAAGCCGGAGATCGACGCGGTCATCCAGGTCGGCACCAATCTCGCCATGGCGCGGTTGGCACCCGAGGCCGAGCGCGCGCTGGGCAAGCCGGTCGTGGCGATCAACACCGCGATCTATTGGGATGCGCTGCGCACGCACGGGATCGGCGACCGGATCGCAGGCTGGGGCCCGCTCCTCGAGGCGCATTAGGCGCGCGATGGATTTCCGCAGCGACAATGTCGCGGGCGCCGCGCCCGAGATCCTGGCCGCGCTCGAGGCCGCCAATGCCGGCACCGACACCTCCTATGGCGAGGACGCGGTCACCGCGCGGCTGACCCGGCGCCTGGCCGAGATTTTCGAGCACGAGGTCGCGGTCTTCCCGGTCGCGACCGGCACCGCCGCCAACGCGCTTGCGCTTTCCGCGCTGACGCCGCCCTGGGGCATCGTGTTCTGCCACGAGGAAGCGCATGTCGCGATCGACGAATGCGGCGCGCCGGAATTCTTCTCGGGCGGCGCGAAGCTCGTGCCGGTGCCGGGCAGCGACGCCAAGATCGCGCCCGCCGCGATCGCCGAGCGCTTCACCGAGCGCGGCTTCGTTCATCACGCCCAACCCGCCGCGATCAGCATCAGCCAATCGACCGAGGCGGGAGCCGTCTATCGGCCCGACGAGGTCGCGGCGCTGGGCGCGTTCGCCGCGGCCGAAGGGCTTGGCCTCCACATGGACGGCGCGCGCTTTGCGAACGCTGTCGCGGCGCTCGATGTCGCGCCCAAGGAGATCAGCTGGCGCGCGGGCGTCCATGCGCTTTCCTTCGGCGCCACCAAGAACGGCGCGCTCGCGGCCGAAGCGGTGATCTTCTTCGACCCCGCGAAAGCGCGCGACATGGGCTATCGCCGCAAGCGCGGCGGGCATCTCGTGTCGAAGATGCGCTTCTTCTCGGCGCAGCTCGACGCCTATCTCGCGGACGATCTGTGGCTTCGCAACGCGCGGCACGCGAACGCGATGGCGGCGCGTCTTGGCGCGGGCTTGGCGCGGATTCCGGGCGCGCGGCTCCGGCATCCGGTCGAGGCGAACGAGGTGTTCGTCGAGCTTCCCGAGCCGGTCATCCGCGCGCTCGGCGAAGAGGGTTACAAATTCTATCGCTGGGGCGGCGCGCAATCGACCTGCCTGCGGCTCGTCACGTCGTTCGCCACGAGGCCTCAGTCCGTGGAGACGTTGATCGCCGCGACCGTCAAGCATTGCGCGCGCGCGAATGCGGCCGATTGATCCTTGACAGCCTCGGGAGCAAGATCATAGTCGATGGCGTCAAGGGCGGGAGGTTGCATGAAGTATATCTGCGATGCGCCAGGCAACCGGACCTGGTTCAGGATCGAGACCGAGGCCGAAGCGGCCAACGAGTCCGACACAATGCAGCACGCAGTGGAGAAATATTTCCGCAAGGAACGCGAACGGGCGGCGCACTCCTATCAGCCGGCATCGACGATCTTCATCGAGCAGGAGATCGGGTTGAACGCACATCTGCAACGCGAGATGCCGCTTTTCCTCACGCTTCGCAATGACGATGGCACGGCGCTCGCCACCGCCATGCTGCCGCCGCGCGGACGCGAGGATCCCGGCTTCCGGCCGATCATCGTGGGCCCGCGCAACACCGATCCCTATACCGAACACGCCGATGCTATCCGCGCGCTAGCGCAGCATTTCCGCGTCGCGCTCGACCGCGCGCGTTGCTTCCCTTACCGGCGCGATTGACCTATTTCTCTTCGGCAGGCTTGCGCAAACGCTCGAGCGTCAGGGCGGCCTCGCGCGAGGCGCGCAGCTTCTTCCCGACATCGGGAAGGAAATGGACATGCCCTTGCTCGTCGAGGAACCCGGTCTCGGTATCGGGCGGAAGCTCGTCGACGATGCGAAGATAGATCCGGAGGATCCGTGCGAGATCGGCGGCGGTAAGCGGTCGCTGCTGCGTCACGCAGGGCCCTTTCGCTCGAAGCGGCGCGGAACCCACTATCCTCTTGCCGCCGGGCGCATGCAAGGCATCCCGGCGCAACGCCGCCCGGCTTGACAGTGTCAGGACGTGGCGCCGATCCTGTCGCCCACGCTCGCCCGACGCCGAGCGGCAGGAGGAGCCATGCCGGATGCCGTGATCGTATCGACCGCCCGCACGCCGATCGGCAGGGCCGGGCGGGGCGCCTTCAACCTCACGCACGGCGCCGAACTGGGCGGCCATGTGATCCGGCACGCGGTCGAGCGCGCCGGCATCGAGCCCGGCGCGGTCGAAGACGTGGTGATGGGATGCGCGCTGCCCGAAGGCGCCACCGGCGGCAACATCGCGCGCCAGGCGGCGCTCCGCGCGGGTCTGCCGGTGACGGCCGCGGCGATGACCATCAACCGCTTCTGCAGCTCGGGCCTTCAGGCGATCGCGGCGGCGGCGCAGCGCATTGCCGTCGACGGCGTGCCGGTCGCGGTCGCGGGCGGGCTCGATTCGATCAGCCTGGTTCAAGGCACGCTCAACCGGAACCACTACGAGGATGAGTGGCTTTCGGCGCATATGCCGCACATCTACATGACCATGATCGAGACCGCGGACATCGTCGCGCGGCGCTATGGCGTGAGCCGCGAGCGCCAGGACGAATATGCGCTGGCGAGTCAGCAGCGGATCGCCGCGGCCCAGCGCGAGGGCCGGCTTGCCCAGGAGATCGTGGCGCTTCCCTCGGTGAAGCTCGTCACCGAAAAAGACGGCTCGACCCATCGCGAGAACGTCACCTTGACCCAGGACGAAGGCAACCGTCCCGACACGACGATCGAAGGTCTGGCGAAGCTCAAGCCGGTGCGCGGGGATGATCAGTTCATCACCGCCGGCAATGCGAGCCAGCTTTCCGACGGCGCTTCGGCGTGCGTCCTCATGTCCGACCGCGAGGCGGCGCGGCGCGGCGCCAAGCCGATGGGGATCTTCCGCGGCTTGGCCGTCGCCGGCTGCGAGCCCGACGAGATGGGGATCGGTCCGGTCTTCGCGGTGCCGCGGCTTTTGGAGCGCAACGGGCTCAAGATCGACGATATCGGCCTTTGGGAACTGAACGAGGCGTTCGCGAGCCAGGTCATCTATTGCCGCGACCGGCTCGGCATTCCGATGGAGCGGCTCAATGTCGATGGCGGCTCGATCGCGATCGGCCATCCTTATGGCATGAGCGGCGCGCGCATGACGGGCCACGCCCTCATCGAAGGCAAGCGCCGCGGCGTACGCTATGCCGTCATCACCATGTGCATCGGCGGCGGCCAGGGCGCCGCCGGCCTCTTCGAGATCGCGTGAGGAACCGATGGACCTGCGCTTCACCGACGAGGAGCTGCGGTTTCGCGACGAGGTGCGCGCCTTCATGAAAAGCGCGCTGCCCGAGCCCATCCGCCGCAAGATGATCGAGGGCCGCCACGTCGAGAAGGACGAGCTCGTCCTGTGGCAGCGCATCCTCAACAAGAAGGGATGGGCGGTTTCGCATTGGCCGGTCGAATGGGGCGGCCAGGACTGGACGCCGGTGCAGCAATATATCTTCGGCGACGAATTGCAGCAGGCGCCGGCGCCCGCGCCGCTTGCCTTCGGCGTCAGCATGGTCGGGCCGGTGATCATCCAGTTCGGGACCGACGCGCAGAAGCGCCGCTTCCTGCCGCGCATCGCCAATCTCGACGATTGGTGGTGCCAGGGATTTTCCGAGCCGGGCGCCGGCTCCGACCTCGCCTCGCTCAAGACCGCCGCAAAGCTCGACGGCGACCATTATGTCGTCAACGGCCAGAAGATCTGGACCACGCTCGCTCAGCATGCCGACTGGATCTTCTGTCTCGTGCGCACCGATCCGCAGGTGAAGAAGCAGGAGGGCATTTCCTTCCTGCTGATCGACATGCGAACGAAGGGCATCACCGTGCGGCCGATCGTGACGATCGACGGCGGACGCGAGGTGAACGAAGTGTTCTTCGATGATGTGCGCGTGCCGGTCGAGAACCGGGTCGGCGCCGAGAACAAGGGCTGGGACTATGCCAAGTTCCTGCTCGGCAACGAGCGCTCGGGGATCGCGCGGGTCGGATTGTCGAAGGAACGCATCCGCCGCATCCGCGAGCTGGCGGCGATGGAGCGCGCCAATGGCCGGCCGATCCTCGAGGACGAGCGTTTTCGCGAGAAGCTCGCCTCGCTCGAGGTGGAGCTGAAGGCGCTCGAGATGACGCAGCTTCGCGTCGTCGCGGCCGAGCGCACGCGCGACCGCAAGAAGCCCGATCCCTATTCCTCGATCCTCAAGATCAAGGGCGCGGAGATACAGCAGGCGACGACCGAGCTGATGATGGAGATCGTCGGCCCTTATGCCCTGCCCTTCGAAAGCGAGGACGCGCCTTTGTCGAACCAGCCGCCGATCGGCCCCGACTGGGCCGCGACCGTGGCGCCCACTTATTTCAATTGGCGCAAGGTCTCGATCTATGGCGGCTCGAACGAGATTCAGCGCAACATCATCGCCAAGGCGATCCTGGGACTTTGAGCAAGGGGCGCGCGCCGCCATGGATTTCGATCTCAGCCCCGAGCAATCCCTCCTCAAGGAGAGCGTCGGGAAGCTCCTCGCCGATCACTACACGTTCGAACAGCGCAAGGCCTATGCGCAGTCGGCGGACGGGTTCAGCCGCGAGATGTGGGATCGCTATGCCGAGCAGGGGCTTTTGGGCCTGCCCTTCGCGGAGGCGCAGGGCGGCTTCGGCGCCGGCCCGGTCGAGACCATGATCGTGATGGAGGCGATGGGCGGCGCCCTTACGCTCGAGCCCTATTGGTCCAGCGTGGTGCTCGCTGGCGGCCTCTTGCGCGCGGGCGCGAGCGAGGCGCAGCTGCGCGCGCTCGTCCCCCGCATCGCCGCGGGCGAGGTGTTCGCCTTCGCCCATGCCGAGCGCGAGGCGCGCTATGACCTTGCCCATGTCGGCACGCGCGCGCGGCGGGTCGGCGGCGAATGGCGCCTCGACGGCGAGAAATCGCTGGTGCTCGCCGGCGACAGCGCCGAGACATTCGTGGTCTCGGCCCGCATCTCGGGCGAGCCCCGCGACCGCAACGGCATGGCGCTCTTCCTGGTCGCGGGATCGGCGCCGGGCCTGGCGCGCCGCGCCTATCCGACGCAGGATGGCCGGCGTGCGGCGGAAATCTCGCTCGTCTCCGTCGTGGCGCGCGATGTCGTGGGCGAGCCCGGCGCTTGCCTCGCCCTCATCGAGCGGGTCGCCGACGAGGCGTTGGCCGCGCTCGCGGCCGAGGCCGTGGGTGCGATGGCGGTGCTCACCGACATGACGGTCGACTATCTCAAGACGCGGCGCCAGTTCGGCGTGCCGATCGGCAGCTTCCAGGTGCTGCAGCATCGCGCGGCCGACATGCTGATCGCGCTCGAACAGGCGCGCAGCATGGCGCTCTTCGCCACGATGATGGCGGAGGAGCCCGACGCCGGCGAGCGCCGCAAATCACTTGCCGCCGCAAAGGTGCAGATCGGCCGCTCGGCAAAGCTCGTGGCGCAGCACGCGATCCAGCTTCATGGCGGCATGGGCATGACCATGGAATACATGGCCGGCCATTATATGAAGCGTCTTGCCATGATCGAGACGATGCTGGGCGACACCGAGCATCATTTGCGCGCGCTTGCGCGTGCCGGCGCACTCATCTGAGCCTAAGGGAAAAGGTCCATCCGCCCCGACGCCGGCTGGCGATCCCAGCGCGCCTCGAGCGTCGTGAAATAGGTCCAGGTCCGCTCCGCCACATGCTCGATCGGGGTCTCGCTGTCGGCGAGGCGGCATTCCTCGTCGCTGAGCGTGCCGACTTCGCCCAACGCCTCGGCTTGCAGCGTCTTGATGGCATCGTTCTCGAGCGCGAGCGTCGTGTGAAGCAGCTCGGGTATGGTCCGGCCGACGACGGTGATGCCGTGCGCGCGCATGAAGGCCGCGCGCTTGTCGCCGATGACCTGACGCAGTTTCTCGCCGCGCTCGGGCGTCGTGATGAGATGCGCCTCGCCATAGACCGGCACGCCGGCGGCAAAGAGGCTGCTGTGCATGGTGAGCGGCCTGTATTGGCGCTTCGCTATGGCGAAGAGCGTCGCATAGGGCGGATGAAGATGCGCCACGGCCAGCGCGTCGGCCCGCGCGGCATGGATCGCCGTGTGGATGGGCCATTCCCGCGGCGGCGCCATCGTCCCGCCAAGCGGCTTGCCGTCGAGGCCCGCGGCGATCATGTCCTTGGCGCGAAGATTGGCCTTGTCGGAGCCCGAGCCCGGCGAGAACAGGACACGCCTCGAAGCGGGGTCGAACGCGCTGACATGGCCGTGCAGGCCCAATAAACCCTGCATCGCGAAGATGCGCGCGCAAGTCGCGAGCTGCTCGCGAAGGTCGCTTTCGGACGGCATGACCTCTTCTCGAAATAGCGGTTTCCGGAGTTCCCTCAATCCCCCGCCTCACCCAACCCTCTCCACCCCCGCGGGGTGGAGAGGGCATTATGGTGAGATACGCGACCTTACGCTGGCGGCGGACCCATGAAATCCCGCTTGCCGATCTCGACGCCGAGCTCGCGCAGGATGTTGTAGGCCGTGGTGCAGTGGAAATAGAAATTCGGCATCGCCAGGTGATAGAGATAGTTCTGCGCCTTGAACGGACGCGGCTGACCGCCGAGCGTGATGGTGAGCTGCTTCTCTTCCTGCCCATCGAGCTGGGCCGGGGTCAAGGTCTTGAGGAACGCGATCGTCTTGTCGATGCGCGACTTCATTTCGTCGAAGCTGTTGTCGATGGCGGGGAGTTCCGGCACCGTGGCGCCGGCCACGCGGCCCGCGGCCAGAGCGTGATCGCACGCCTGGCGAACCTGGCGCGCCAGGGTGAACATGTCGGGATAGAGCCGCTCGTTGAGGATCACGGCGGGATCGAACTTGTGCGCGGTCGAAAACGCCTCGCCCTTCTCGACGACGGTCTTGAGGCCCGCAAGATGCTGCAGGAAAATCGGCACCGCCGCGTGATACATGGTAATCGCCATGAGTCCTCCGTTTGATCGATGGATTGATCGGCGAGCCGATCTTAGCCGGGCGGAACGCACGCGGGAAGGAGCCTCGATCCTTGCCTTGGGGCGTCGAAAGCGCTTAATCGCGCGGATCGCACGCCTTTCCCCTTGAGGTCCCATGGCGAATTCGCCGCGCCCGCTTGCGCCGCCCGATCTGGCGCCCGAGCTGAAACCCATCCTCGAAGCGCCGTTCCCGCGCTTTTCCGCCGCCGAGATGACACGGCGGCGCAATGCCATCGCCGCGGCGATGGCGGCCGCGGACGTGGATCACCTCGTGATCTATGGCGCGAACCGCACCGGCAACATCATCCAATGGATGACGCAATGGCCGGTCCTGACGGAAGCGGCGGGCGTGCATACGCCGGGTCAGCGCGACGTGCTCCATATTCAGCATTACAACCACATCGCCCAGGCCCGCAGGCTGGCCGAGGCGCAGGTCGAATGGGGCGGAGCCTCGGCGATCCAAGGCGCCATCGCCGAGCTCGAACGGCGCGGCGCCGCGCGCGACCGGGTCGGCATCATCGGCCCGCTCGGCTTCCGCGGCCATGCGGCGCTCGTTCAGAGCTTCGGCGCCGTCAAGGATCTGAACCCGGCCTATACCCGCGCGCGCATGGTGAAATCGGACGAGGAGATTTCCTGGTTCCGCCTCGGCGCCTACTTGTCCGACCTCGGCATCGCGGCGCTCGAGCGCGAGGCGCGGCCGGGCCTGACCGAGCGCGAGCTGGGCGCCATCATCGAGGCCGCGTGGCTTCCCTATGGCGCGGTCAACGTCATCCACTTTCTGGGCGTGACGCCGATGGAAACGCCCGATCTTTGCGTGCCCGCGCAATATCCCTCGAGCCGGCGTGTCGCCCAAGGCGACGTGATCACCACCGAGATCAGCGGCCAGTTCTGGGACCATTCCGGCCAGGTGCTCCGCAGCTTTGCCGTCGGGCGTGAGCCGACGCCGCTTTACCGCGACCTGCACGCCGCCGCCGACGCGGCCTTCGACGCGATGTTCGCCGCGGTGCGCCCGGGCGCCAAGCCCGCCGACCTCATCGCCGCCGCGCGCGTCATCGAGGAAGCGGGCTTCACCACCAACGACGACATCGTTCACGGCTATGGCGGCGGATATTTTCCGCCTGTGCTAGGCTCGGCGAGCCGGCCCGCGGCGGGGCCGGTGCCCGATTTCCCACTGGCGCCAGGGATGATGATGGTGATTCAGCCCAACGTGATCACGCGTGACAACAAAGCCGGCGTTCAGACCGGCGAGCTGGTCCTCGTTACCGACAAGGGAGCGATGCGCATGCACAATTTCCCGCGCGGCTTCCGCCGCATCGGCTGACGAAAGGAACCGAAGATGCAACTCTTCACGATCCGCAACGCCGGCCGCAGCAGCGCGGCCGTCGCCCTCGGCACGGAACTGATCGATATCGCAGGCGCGGCCGAGGCGGTGCCGGCGGCACGCGCGCTGCCCGCATCGTTGCGCGGCATTCTGGAATGCGGCGACGAGGGGTTGGCGCAAGTGCGGCGGGTGATGGACCAGGTGGCAGGAAACGACGCGCTTGCCGACTGGCTCCGGGAAAGCGGCGCGCTGCTCCCGCGGGAAAAGGCCAAGCTTTTGGCGCCGATCCCCAATCCGGGCTTCGTCCTCTCGGCCGGCATGAACTATCACGCGCACCTCAAGGAGATGAAGTCGCCGCCGCCCGAGACGCCCGCCCATTTCGCGAAGAATGTCGCGGCCATCATCGGCACCGGCGCCGCGATCCGGCTTCCCGCCTCGAACCCCAACATGGTGGATTGGGAAGGCGAGTTCTGCGCCGTGATCGGCAGCCCCTGCCACGCGGTCAGCGAGGGCGAGGCGATGCACCACGTCGTGGGCTATACGCTCATCAACGACGTATCGGCGCGCGACTGGGTGACGCCGATCGCCGCCGCGCAAGGCACGATGGGCCCGATCATGGCGTGGGAGCATAATCTCCTGGGCAAGCAGTTCCCGACCTTTTGCCCGATGGGGCCGGCCGTCGTCACGGCGGACGAGATCCGCGACCCGAACGATGTCGATCTGCAGACCGTGGTGAACGGCAAGGTGATGCAGTCCACCAATACCAGCGACCTCGTGTTCAACGTCGCGCGCCTCATCGCCTATTACTCGCGGTTCTATCTGTTGCAGCCGGGCGACGTGATCACCACCGGCTCGCCCGCCGGCGTGGGCTTCGGCCGCGACCCCAAGGTTTTTTTGCGCACCGGCGACACGGTCTCGGTGAGCGCCCACGGCATCGGCACGCTCACGAACCCGGTGGTGGGGCCGGGGGCGCGGTAAAATGAATGAAATAACCCCGCCGGAGATCAAAGAGGCCATATTGCAAGGCTTGGAAGACGTTCACCGATGGTTCGCGAATCATCCGGCTCCAACCGACGGAACCATCAAATCGGCGCTCGCCATAGCGAAGGATGCGCGCCGCCGACGCCAAGCGGCCGCGAACAGACGCGCCCGCCGGGACAAAGCACGGTAAGATCAGGGCGCGGCACCATTACCGGGGAGCCACGATCATGCAGCCAACATTCCAGGTCGGCGATCT
>DATJLY010000081.1:0-3095 GCA_035509095.1 Allostellaceae bacterium
CCGGCGACGGCCGGAAATTCTTGTCAGGGTCTTCGGCGTTGATGCGCACTTCGATGGCGGCGCCGCGCCTCGCCACGTCAGCCTGCGCCAGGCCGAGCGGCTCGCCGCGGGCGATCCGGATCATCTCCCGCACCAGATCGATGCCGGTGATCATCTCCGTGATCGGATGCTCGACCTGGATGCGCGTGTTCATCTCGATGAAGAAGAACTCGCCGCTCGCCTCGTCATAGAGATATTCGAGCGTCCCGGCGCCGCGATAGCGCGCGGCGCGCGCGAGCGCCGCCGCCGAGGCGCAGAGCCGCGCTCGCGTCGGCTCGTCGAGCGCCGCGGCCGGCGCCTCTTCCCACACCTTCTGCCGCCGCCGCTGCAGCGAACATTCACGCTCGAACACATGGATGGCCTTCTCGCCATCGCCCAGCACCTGCACCTCGACATGTCGCGCGCGGGCGATGAAGCGCTCGAAATAGAGCCCGCCATCGCCGAAGGCGGCGAGCGCCTCGGCCGAAGCCTGTGGGATGAGCTGCTCCAGCTCCGCCTCGGAATGGACGACGCGGATGCCGCGCCCGCCGCCGCCCGCCGCCGCCTTGATCATCAGCGGAAAGCCGATCCGGCGCGCGAGTACGCGCGCCTCGCCGAGCCCGGCGATGCGCCCGTCGCTGCCAGGGACGGTGGGAACGCCGGCCTCCGCCGCCACGGCGCGCGCCCGCGCCTTGTCGCCCATGCGCCGGATGGTGTCGGGCCGCGGTCCGACGAAGACGAGGCCGGCGCGCTCGACCGCCTCGGCGAAATCGGCATTCTCCGAGAGGAAGCCGTAGCCGGGATGGATCGCATCCGCCCCGCTCTCGTGCGCCGCCGCTAGGATGGCTTCGCGGTTGAGATAGGATTTGAGCGCCGCGGGTGGGCCGATCTCGATCACTTGGTCGGCGAGCTTCGCCGCGAGCATCGCGTGATCCGCCTTGCTCACCGCCTGCACCGTGGTGATGCCGAGCTCCTTGGCGGCGCGGATAATCCGAACCGCGATCTCGCCGCGATTGGCGATCATCAGCTTCTTGATGGACATCGGGCGGGCCGGCCGCGCTTCAGCCCTCGATCTCGAGCAGCGGCTGTCCGGCCATGATCGCCTCTTCGTTCTCGGCGACGAATTTGACCACCTTGCCGCCCTCCTCGGCGACCACCGGCGTGAAGGTCTTCATCACCTCGATGAGGCCGATGGTGTCGCCGACGGCGACCGCATCGCCTTCCTGCTTGTAGGGCGGCTGATCGGGTGCCGGACGGCGATAGAAGATGCCGGGAAGCGGAGCGTTGATCGTCTTGATCGCCATGGCCGGTCCTTCTGCTCTCGCCGCCGCGCCCGGCTCGCCATGCGTCGGACCGGCGTGGAATTTCATCAGGAAAGGATTTGGCGCTGCCGACATATGTGATGTCAAGACTCCG
The DNA here is from genome assembly GCA_035509095.1 of Allostellaceae bacterium. Lineage (GTDB taxonomy): Bacteria > Pseudomonadota > Alphaproteobacteria > ATCC43930 > CGMCC-115725 > DATJLY01. Next base: position 1,435 of record DATJLY010000081.1, read on the forward strand.
TCGCCGCCCAAACCGCGCGCTCGCGCGAGGCCGGCGCACCGGCAAATCACTGGCCAAAGCGAGATCGGTCATTCCTCGCCTTTCAGGCGCGGCTGCCTCCCCGGAGCGCGAGCGATCCGGCCTGCCACTGGCGGACGCCTAGCACCAATGGCCGGCTTCCCTCCCTTTCCAAGACCGACGGCGTTGTCGCACACCGCTGAGCACGTGCCGTTCAGGCCCTTGATTGGGCTGGGAAATCCGGTCTGGAGGGCGTCCTCGCATTCCCAGCCAAGTTTTTCGGTATGTTTTGTCGGCTGCCTAGAGTCGCCGAGTTCTCCGTTCATCGTTCATCATCACGTCTTAGACTTGTTGTCCATCGGTCTCGGCACGGGCACCGCGAAACGAGATGCTAAGCGTCTTTGCGTCTCGATCTTGGCGGTCACCAGCTGCGGTCACACCTCTGCGGGTCGCACGAAGCAGAGGATTTCGCCGGAGAACCAGCAAGCAACAGCGCTTCCCGTTGGGTTCGGCTCATGATCGAGTACGTGCGCTGGCGGCACGTCGACCCATGCATCGGGTGCCGATTGGCCGAAGGCTTGCTTGCCGATGAAGGCTTGCCAATGGTCGCCCCGTAGGCGCGCATTCACGGGCCGGCAATCCGAAACCGAGCAGCACGACCGCTGCGAGTGAGGCACCGTCAGCGACTCGTACCACTGTGCCTGGGCGGGATCTGCGTTTGACGGTGGGAACCCGACAGCATCAGTCCCGGCAAGCACGACAAAAACGAAGCAAAAGACCAGAACTCCAAGTTTCATGGCATCCCCCACCGAGCGTTCCCGGTCGAATTGGGATCTCGTCTAGGGCGTCGGGGCTATGGTGGATCGTACTTATTTTTCGATCGGCTACGGTAAAGAGGGCCTCGCAATTAGAAAAGCCCCTCAGTCGCTCGTTACGCTGAGAAATGGAGATCTCACGGCCGCGATCGCGCTCGGCACTTGCCCATGCGCTACGCACACATGCCCATGAGCTATGCAACGCAAATCCTGCTGGTGCAGGGAAGAGCAAGCCGCCACGCGGCAACGAGAGGCTGCAGCTGGTCTCTCGTGCTGTTGGTTCTTAGTCTTAGGGCGTACCCTCCTACTCCAACGGCAACCGTCCCCAATGCCGCAAAGTAGAGAGCACCGACGGGCGACATCAATTGGCACGTGTTGTGCATCCCTGACGGCAAGCCGTAATGCGCCAAAACAAATGGGGGACCCGATGAGACATCGTACAAGCGCGATGGCACGAGCGCTTCTGCTCTCAGCGGTGGCTCTCACCGGCCACAGTGCCCTTGCCGCCGACCCAATCCGAATCGGTGTTCCAACGGGACTGAGCGGCGCGAACAGCGTCGTCGCGCCCTCCGTCGTTCAATCGGCCGAGCTCGCAGTGGCCGAGATAAACGCAAAAGGGGGGATTCTCGGCCGTCCCGTCGAACTCGACGTAGCCGACGACGGCAGCGGCGCCGCGGGCGCGCAAAAAGCTTTCGACTCCCTGATCTTCCAGAAGAAGGACAACGCTCTGATCTCGATGGAGACAAGCGCAGCGCGCAATGGTGGCTTGCCCATCGTGTCGCGCGGCAAGGTGCCCTATATCTACACCTCGCTCTACGAAGGGCGATCCTGCAACCACTACCTCTATGC
>DATJLY010000082.1:0-15191 GCA_035509095.1 Allostellaceae bacterium
ATTCGAAGAACAACCTCTATTTCACCGAGTTCCTGACCCAGTATATCGGCCGGATCGACGCCAAGACCGGCGCGGTCCGGTACTTCACGACGCCGACGCCGGGGTCGCGCCCGCGCCGGATGCGGATGGATGCGCAAGACCGGCTCTGGTTTGCGGAATACGGCAGCAACCAGATCGGCATGCTCGACACCAACACCGAGAAATTCACCGAGTGGAAGCTGCCGACGCCCTGGACCTCGCCCTATTACGTCACCTGGGACAAGAATGGTGATCTGTGGACCGGCGGCATGAGCACCGATCGCGTGGTGCGGCTCGATCCCAAGACCGGGCAGACGATCGAGTATCTGATGCCGGGCGACACCAACATCCGCCGCGTGTTCGTCGACAATTCGACGCCGATTCCAACCTTCTGGACCGGCGCCAACCACACCGCGCAGATCGTCAAAGTGGAACCGCTCGATTGAGCTGAATGGAGGAAGCCTGTCATCGGGAAGGAGACCCCATGCGCGCAATCACACTTGGTCTGATGGCGACGGCGGCGGGACTGATCGCGGCGCACGGCACGCTCGCGAAAAGTGCGGCGCCGATCCTCACGGGGCATGTCAGCTCCGCCGAGGAGGGCGCGATGGAAGGCGTGGTGGTGAGCGCCAAGGCGGACGGATCGACCATCACCACGAGCGTCGTTTCGGATAAGAGCGGCGCCTTCGCCTTCCCGGCCGGACGGCTTCCCCCCGGCCATTATGCGCTCACGATCCGCGCCGTGGGCTATGTGCTCGACGGAACGCCGTCGGCCGACATCGGCGCCTCGCCCTTGTCGGTCGACCTCAGGCTCGGGAAGACCAAGAACCTGGCGGGCCAGCTTACCAACACCGAGTGGACGAACAGCGCGCCCGGCACCGAGGATCAGAAGGCCTATCTCCTCAACTGCACCGGATGCCACACGCTCGAGCGCATCTTCCGCTCGACCCATGACGCCGACGAGTTCGTGCAGGTGCTGACGCGCATGGCCTGGCACGCGCCCGGCAGCATGCCGAGCCATCCGCAAAACCGCGTCGCGGCACCCGATGCCGACAATCCCGAGCGGTTCCGCAAGGCCGCCGAGTATCTCGCCAGCATCAATCTAAGTCAGTCCGAGACCTGGCCGTTCGAGCTCAAGACCTTGCCGCGGCCGTCGGGCGCGGCGACCAAGGTGATCATCACCGAGTACGATATCCCGCGCCCGGAGGCCATGCCGCACGACGTCGTCATGGATAAGAACGGCATGATCTGGTACTCGGATTTCGGCAGCCAGGTGCTGGGCAGCCTCGATCCCAAGACCGGCAAGATCACCGACTACACGGTGCCGACCTTGAAGGCCGACGCGCCCACGGGCCTGCTCGACCTCGAATTCGACAAAGACAACAATCTGTGGCTCGGGCTGATGCTTCAGGGCGGCGTCGCGAAATTCGACCGCACCACGCACAAGTTCCAGACCTGGTCGCTGCCGGCCGCCATCAACAACGATATCGCCCAGCAGGCGATGGTGGTTCCCTATCGCGACGGCGTCGACGGCAAGGTGTGGATGAACAATGTCGGCCTCCACGAGGTCCACCGCGTCACCCTCGCCTCGGGCACGTTCGAGACCTTCGCGCCGTTCGCGAGCCTGCCGAAAGGCAGGCCGCACGACATCTACGGCACCTTCGCCGACTCGCACAACAACCTTTACGGGTCCGATTTCGGCGACAACAAGGACGCGCAGATGGTCCGCGTCGACGCGAAGACCGGCAAGGTCACGTTCTATCCCATCCCGACGCCCTATGCGCGCCCGCGCCGCGGCCGCATGGATGCGCAGGACCGGCTCTTCTTCGCCGAATATCGCGGCGACAAGGTCGCGATGCTCGACACCAAGGCGGAGACCTTCAAGGAATGGGCGGTGCCGGCCGGCACCTGGCCCTATGACGTGATCTGGGACAAGGACGGCTATCTCTGGACCGGCGGCATGAGCAACGACCGCGTCATCCGCATCAACATGAAGACCGGCGCGACCGTGGCCTATCTTCTGCCGCGCAGCACCAATATCCGCCGCGTCATCGTCGACAACCGGACCGAGCCGCCGACCCTGTGGACCGGCAGCAACCATGGCGGCTCGATCGTCAAGGTGGAGCCGCAGGAGTAGAGGCGCGCAGGGGCGCCGCGGCTTCAGATGACCAGCCGCGCCGCCGAGGCCGGGATGCCCTCGTCTTCGTCCTCGTCGAAGAGCTCGCTCAGCTTGTCGAGCATGGTGCCGCCCAGTTGCTCGGCGTCGACGATGGTGACGGCGCGGCGGTAATAGCGCGTCACATCGTGGCCGATGCCGATGGCGGCGAGTTGCACCGGCGAGGTGCGCTCGATCATGCCGATGATCTCGCGCAGATGGCGCTCGAGATAGTTGCCGGGATTGACCGACAACGTCGAATCATCGACCGGCGCGCCGTCCGAGATGACGAGCAGGATGCGCCGCTGTTCGGGCCGCGCGATGAGCCGCGCGTGCGCCCAGGCCAGCGCCTCGCCGTCGATATTCTCCTTGAGGATGCCTTCGCGCAGCATGAGGCCCAGCGACCGGCGCGCGCGACGCCACGGCGCGTCGGCGGCCTTGTAGATGATGTGGCGCAGATCGTTGAGGCGGCCGGGATTGGGCGGCTTGCCCGCAGCGATCCAGCGCTCGCGCGACTGCCCGCCCTTCCACGCGCGCGTGGTGAAGCCCAGAATCTCGACCTTGACGCCGCACCGTTCGAGCGTGCGCGCCAGGATGTCGGCGCTCATCGCCGCAACGGTGATCGGCCGCCCGCGCATCGAGCCTGAATTGTCGATGAGGAGCGTCACCACCGTGTCGCGGAACGTCGTCTCCTTCTCGCGCTTGTAGGAGAGCGGATAGGCGGGGTTGGTGACGACGCGGGAAAGCCGCGCGCAATCGAGCAGCCCTTCTTCGAGATCGAATTCCCACGACCGGGTCTGTTTGGCGAGAAGGCGGCGCTGCAGGCGGTTGGCCAGGCGCGCGATGATGCTTTGGAGATGCGAGAGCTGCTGATCGAGAAGCGCCCGCAGCCGCGTCAATTCGTCGGAATCGCACAGGGCGTCCGCCGGCACCACCTCGTCGAACTGACCCGTGAAGGCGCGATAGACCGCGGGGTCGTCGCCGCCGCGCGGCTGACGCGGCAGCACGCCGGGACGGCCTGGCCGGCTCGGGTCATCATCGCCCGCGCCGGGCATCAGCTCTCCCTGCACCTCCTCGGCGGCATCCTCGCCAGACTCCTTGTCCTCTTCCGGCACGCCGCCTTCGAGCGAACCCTTGGCGCCCGAGCTTTTGCCGTCGGTGCTTTCGCTGTCGCTGGAATTCTCGTCCTCGTCCCCCTCGCCTTCGGCGTTCTCGCTCTCGTCGCCTTCCTCGGGATCGCCCAGATCGAGATCGAGGTCCTTGATGAGCTGACGCGCGATCCTGGCATAAGCCTCCTGCTGGTCGACGAGGCGTCCCATCTGCTCGAGATCGCGGGCGACCTTGGTCTCGACATGAGGGCGCCAGGCGTCGACGACCTGGCGCGCCGAACGCGGCGGCGGCTCGCCGGTCAGCGCCTCGCGCGCCATCAGCCGGATCGCCTCGGCCAAGGTCACGTCGTTGCGCTCGATCATGTGCTCGTAACCTTGACGGCGATAGCGCTCTTCGAGCATCGCCGCGAGGTTCGTCGCGACGCCCGCCATGCGCCGCGCGCCCAGTGCCTCGACGCGCGCCTGCTCGACGCCCTCGAAGATGGCGCGCGCGGTCTCGTTGGCGGGGATGCGGCGGGCGTGAACCGCAGGATCGTGATAGCGCAGGCGGAGCGCCAGCGCGTCGGCCGCGCCCCGGACCGGCGCCGCGTCGCGCTGGGCCAGGTCGCGCGGCGGCAGCGGCAGCCGCACGCGGGGGCCGGCCGCGCCCGCCGGCTCCGAGCCGTAGCTTACCGTGACGTCGTCGCGCTCGGCGATCGCGCGCAAAGTCGCGGCGGTGGAGCGCTTGAACGCCTCGATCGGGGTTTCGGTCTCGGCCATCGCGGTCACATCAGGCTGGCGCGGACGCCGGTCTCCTTGAGCTCGGTGCCGAAGCAGCGCTGATAGTATTCCGCCACCGTCGCGCGCTCGACCTCGTCGCACTTGTTGATGAAGGTAAGCCGGAACGCGAACGCCACGTCGTTGAAGATGCGCACGTTCTCGGCCCAGGTGATAACCGTGCGCGGCGACATGACGGTGGAGATGTCGCCGTTCATGAAGCCTGCCCGCGTGAGGTCGGCAAGCGCCACCATGGCCTTGATCATGCGCCGGCCTTCTTCATTGTCGTAATAGGGCACCTTCGCGAGGACGATCTCCAGCTCGGCGTCGTGCGGCAGGTAATTGAGCGTCGCGACGATGTTCCAGCGGTCCATCTGACCCTGGTTGATCTGCTGCGTGCCGTGATAGAGGCCGGTCGTGTCGCCGAGGCCGATCGTGTTCGTGGTCGAGAACAGGCGGAAGAAGGGATGCGGCCGGATGACGCGGTTCTGATCGAGCAGTGTCAGCTTGCCCTCGACCTCGAGCACGCGCTGGATCACGAACATCACGTCGGGACGCCCGGCGTCGTACTCGTCGAACACCAGCGCGGTCGGATGCTGGATCGCCCAGGGGAGCAGGCCTTCGCGGAACTCGGTCACCTGCTTGCCGTCGATCAGCACGATCGCGTCCTTGCCGACGAGATCGATGCGGCTGATATGGCTGTCGAGATTGACGCGGATGCAGGGCCAGTTGAGCCGCGAGGCGACCTGCTCGATGTGGGTCGACTTGCCGGTGCCGTGATAGCCCTGGATCATGACGCGGCGGTTGTGCGCGAACCCCGCGAGGATCGCGAGCGTCGTGTCGCGGTCGAAGCGATAGGCATCGTCGAGATCGGGCACATGCTCGCCGGCGATCGAGAAGGCCGGGACCTGGAGGTCGCTGTCGATGCCGAAGGTTTGCCGCACCGAGACGGTGATGTCGGGCCGGTCGAGCGGGAACTGTTGGACGCCGGTTGTGGGTTCTTCAAGGGACATGATGATCGTGTGTCGCCGTTTTGGGGGTTGCGTTCTGCCGGTCGCCCGGCCGTCTTAGGGAAAATAGCTCGCCTTCAAGGTCGCGTAGGCGAGGTTGATGATCTTGAGCCGTTCCTCGGCCGCCTTGTCGCCGCCATGGACGTCCGGGTGGTTGAGCTTCACCAGCTCCTTATAGCGCGCCTTGAGGCCGCCGAGGCTCAAAGGCGGCGCGAGGTTGAAGATCGCGAGCGCCTGTTCCTGCGCGTTGGGCGGCCGGCGCCGGGGCGCCTCGCGGCGCTGCGCCGGCTCGTCGTCATCGAACCCGAACAAGCCGAAATCCTTGAGCCGCGGGCCGTAGCCGATGCCGGCGCGGGTGCCCATGGGCCAGGTCGGCCGCTGCCACACGGTGTCGTTCCGGATTTCGCGCTCCATTTCGGCCGCGCTCATCCCGGCATAGTAGTTCCACGCGGCGTTGTAGGCGCGTACATGGTCGAGGCAGAACCAGTGGAACTGCTTCAACGCCGCGCGGGATAGCGGCGCCCGGAATTCGCCCGCCGCTGCGCACCCTGGATGGTCGCAGCCGCGCACCGGCGTTTCCGGTCGCGGCGTGCCAGCCTCCTCGGTGCGCATCCGGACCATTTTCCGAGTATGGAGATTGGCCTAGTCACTGACAAGACTCGCAGACCAGCCTTGTCCCATCTTGTTCATGGTGTGGCCGATCCCCGATAGGTTTGACCAACGCATCTCCGAACCCCATAGGACGCCGATGACCATTGCAGAACGCATTCGCGCCAAGCTCGAAGCCGGGCTCGCACCCGCGCGGCTCGATCTGTTCGACGATTCCCACCGTCACGCCGGACATGCCGGCTCACGCCCCGGCGGCGAGACCCATTTCCGCGTCGAGATCGTCGCTTCCGCTTTTGCCGGCAAGACCCGGCTCGAACGGCAACGCACGGTCTATGCCCTCCTGGCCGACGAGCTTGCGGAGCGGGTCCACGCCCTTCAGATCACCGCGCTTGCCCCGGGTGAAGAGCCGCGCCGATGAACCCTTCATTAGGGAATATTTTACGCGATACATCTTAAAAGTTGCATCACCTGAAAACTTGGCTAGGATTGCGATATGGCAAACCTCGCATTTCCCTCGGAAACCCGTGGCGGGCCTGGTCGCACAGACCCCCGGACCACGCTTGTTAATCGTAATGTGCGGATCGCCGGTCACCGGACCAGCATCCGGCTCGAGCCGGCCATGTGGGACGCGCTTCACGAGATCTGCCTGCGCGAGCATGCGAGCCTCCACGACATCGTCACCCGAGTCGCCGGGACACGGTCGGAATCCAGCATGACCGCTGCGATTCGGGTCTTCCTGCTGGGGTATTTCCACGCGGCGGCGACCGATGACGGGCATCGCAGCGCCGGTCACGGCGCCGTCGCGCGCCGGTTCGGCGACGAGGGCGGCGACGTCCGGCGCTATGCGCTCGCGTCCGTCGCGCCGTCGTAAAAATCGGGATAGAGCTGCTTCACGATCGGGCCGGTACTCGACCAGCCGTGGCAGGTATTGAGGAAGCGCGGCCGCCGAGCCGGCTGCGGGGCTGAGGGCGCCGTCTCGCCGCGCTCGCGCCGCAGCTTGTCGCGATAGGGGTAGATCGTCTGATAGGCGGTCGTCGCGACCGGTCCGATCATTTCGACCAGATGGGTGCAGCCCTCGATCCCGCCCAGCAGCTCGCGCACCTTTGTGTTGAAGCCCGGGCGAATGCTCATCCCCTTGAGCCGCGCGAAATTCGCGGTGACGGCGGGGCAGATGGGAAACGGGCTGTGGTCGGTGACGGCCTCGACGTCGCGGATGACCAGCTCGTCATCGATGGTCAGACGCAGCCACATCTGATGAACCGGCTCGCCCGATACCACCTGGCGGTACTGGGTGTTGAAATCATAGGTCTTCACGTCGACGAGATGCCCCTCGATGTCCCACAACCCATCCTTGCGGTGGAAGCCGCTGCACACGATGGTGCGCGTATGGACCGGATCGCGCGAGAAAGGTTGCGACAAGGGCATGGGGACGCCTCGGGGACTTTGAACCGCGCCTTTCTCTAAAGGGCGGTTGCGGGCCGGGCCAGCGAATTCGCGGTTTCGGCCGCGAGGAAGTCGCGCAGCAGGCCTGCTGGCACGTCGCGGCTGATGAAGGCGTCGCCGATCGCGCGCGCCAGGATCAGGGTGATCTGCCCATCCTGAACCTTCTTGTCCTTGCGCATGTGCCGCAGAAGCGCGTCGGGAGTGAAAGGCTGCGCGTTGCCGCCCGGGCCCAGCGCCTGCGGCAAGCCCACGGCCTGGTAATGGCGGCGCACCCGCTCGGCCGCGGGCGCGGCGCAGAGGCCAAGCCGGACCGACAAGTCGAAGGCGAGCCGCATGCCCAGCGCCACCGCCTCGCCATGAAGCAGTGCGTCGCCGAACCCGGTCTCGGTCTCGAGCGCGTGAGCGAAGGTATGGCCGAAATTGAGCAGCGCTCGTTCGCCCTCGTCGCGTTCATCGACCGCGACCACGGCCGCCTTGGCGGCGCAGGCCCGCAGCACCGCCTCGCGTCGCAACCCGGCGTCGCCCGCGACGAGCGCCGGCCCGTTCCGCTCCATCCAAGCGAAGAAATCGGGATCGCGGATGAGTCCGTATTTGACCGTCTCGGCATAGCCCGCGAGCAGTTCCCGCCGCGGCAGCGTCGCAAGCGTATCGATATCGGCGAGGACCAGCACCGGCTGATGGAACGCGCCCACGAGATTCTTGCCGTGGATCGTGTCGATCGCGGTCTTGCCGCCGACGGAGCTGTCGACCTGCGCCAGAAGCGTGGTCGGGATATGGACATAGTCGAGCCCGCGCAACAAGGTCGCGGCGGCAAACCCCGTGAGGTCGCCGACAACCCCGCCGCCCAGAGCGACAAGCGCGGTGCGGCGCTCGATGCCGAGACCCAGTATGTCTTCCGCAAGCTTCTGGAAATGGCGGAAATCCTTGGTCTGCTCGCCGGGCGGCAGGATCACCTGCTTGTGCGCGATGCCGGCCCGGTCGAGCCCCGCGGCAAGGCGCGGCAGGTGGAGCGCCGCGACATTCTCGTCGCTCACCACGACGACGCGGTCCTGACGCAGGACGCCGCGCATCAGCGCGCCCCCTTGCTCCAAGAGGCCGCTTCCCACCACGATGTCATAGCTGCGCGCACCAAGCGCGACGGTAAGACGCCCCGCGTCGCTCATGACAGCACCGGCGCCGTGACGAGCCACGGCTGGAGCGCGCTCACCACGCGCTCCAAGGTGGCCTCGGGCGGCCCTTCGATCGTCTCGACTGTGAGGTCGGCCTCCGCATAGATGGGATGGCGCTCGAGAATCAGATGCTCCAGTACGGATCGCGGATCGGCATTCTTCAGAAGCGGCCGGTTGTTTCGCCGCGTGACGCGCGACAGCAGCAGCTCGATGTCAGCGCTGAGCCACACCGTGACCGCGCGCATATGGAGAAGAGCGCGAGTCGCCGGGTCCATATAGGCGCCGCCGCCCGTTGCCAGCACCTGGACCGGCCCATCGAGGAGGCGCGCAATGACCCGGCGCTCGCCCTCGCGGAAAACGGCCTCGCCGTGACGTTCGAAAATCTCCTCGATGGTGGCGCCCGCGGCCGCCTCGATCTCGTTGTCGGTATCGACAAACGGCACCTTGAACCGCTGCGCGAGGCGCCGGCCGATGCTCGACTTCCCGGCCCCCATGAGGCCCACGAGCGCGACCGTGCGCGGCAAGGCGCAGGCGCGATTCATATACACCCCTTGGGCGGCATTGAATCGCCGCCGACGCTTCCGATAGACTGCCGCAAATCCGCCATGGACCAACCCTAGCATAGACCCCGGGATGATCGCCAACGGGCGGGCATCTCCGGGCCGAACGCAGATTAGCGGGTTGTAATGGGAAAGCTTGCACTCATCACCGGTACCCTGCTCGTCGTCGTGATCGTCGGCTGCGCCGGCTTCCTCATGACGTGGAACATCCCCGCTCCCAGCGCGCATGTGGAACGTGTCATTCCCGATGCGCGCTTTCCGCACTGAGCGGAGCGTCGGGGTAGCGACCGCGCTGGCGGCATGGGTCGCCGGCGCTCCGCTTGCGGCGGCCCAGCTTGGGCCGCCGGTTCCTTTGCTGCCGCAAGCGACACCCAAGCCCGACACCGCCGCGCCGGTGGCGCCGATCGGTGCCGGCCCGCCGCCCGAAGTGTTGGAGCAACAGCCGCTCGCCGGCACCGACGCCGCCTGGACCGGCACGCTGTCGTCCGATCAAGGCGCCTTTCCGCCCACTCTGTGGCAGGGCACATCGCGGGACTTCGTAGCCGCGGCGCTGCCACTCCTGACCGCGTCCTCGTCGCCGGCGTTACAGGATCTGGACCGCCGGCTGCTGCTCAGCAACGCGGCCTCGCCGGCGGGAACCGACATGCCTGACCGGCCACCGCTGGCGGTCGAGCGGCTTGACCGTCTGTTGGCGCTGGGCGACGTGAAAGGGGCGCTCGGAATCGTCGATCTGCTGCCCAAGGACAGCTCCGGCGACGATATGGACCGAGACCATGTCCAACTTCAATTCGCCGCGGGCGACCGCGACGGCGCGTGCGCGACCGTCAACGACCGCATCGCGCGGTATCAGGGCCCGTGGTGGGCGCGCGCGCTCATTGCGTGCCAGGCCTTGGCCGGCGATGGCGCCAAAGTCTCGCTCGGCATGAGCCTGCTGCACGAGCAGAAGGCGCCACCCGACCCGGCGTTCGACGCCCTCATATCGACGCTCGGCGGGTCGCCCCGCCGCATCGACAAGCTGCCGGATCCCTCGCCGCTGCGCCTTACGCTGCTTGCCGCGACCAAAGAGGCGCTGCCCGCCGCGGCGCTGGCGACCGCGGGGCCGGCGGCGCTCGCCGCCTATGCCAACAACGGGGACGTGCCGATTCTCCGCCGTCTGCCGGCGGCGGAACGGGCCGCGCTCCTCGGCGCGCTTGCGCCCGACGCGCTCGGCGAACTTTATCGCCAGGTCGATGTGACGCCCGACGAGCAGACCACGGCGCTGAAGGAAGACGCGCTGCCGCAGGACGCGAAAAGCCGCGCGATTCTCTTTCAGGTGGCGCGTTCAGGCGCGCCTGCCGAGACGCGCGAGGCGGCGATCCTCGCGCTTTTGACCGAGGCGAGGAAGCGTCAGGCTTTTCCCTTGACGGCGCGGCTGCTGGTGCCGGCGCTGTCCGATCTGAGCGCCGAGGGCATATCGGCCCCGTTCGCGGCCGAAGCGGCGCGCGTGCTGCTCGTCACCGGCCATACTGAGGCCGCTCAACCCTGGATCGCCGCATCGGGCAGCAAGGCGATCGAGGTGCTGCGCCTTCTCGCGGCGGGGCCGACAGCGGGCGATAGCGGCGCGCTGGTGCATGATGCCGTGACCGAGCTCGCCAACCGCGCGCCGGCCGCGGCGCCCGCGCAGGCCAACCTTCTGATGGCGCTGCTGTCGGCGCTCGGCATTGATCGCGGCAAGCTCGACTGGGGCCTGCTGATCACCCCGCCGCACGATGCGAGCCTGCCCAGCGCCGCGCTTTGGACCGAGCAGAAGCAGGCCATGTCCGAACGGCGCTTGGGCGAGACTGTGCTGGCGAGCGTGCTGTTGGTCGAGGCGGGCGAACGCTTGTCGCTCGAGCCGATGCTGCTCGACCGCGCCATTGCGGGGCTTGTCGCCGTCGGCTGCGAGACCGACGCGCACGCGCTTGCGCTCGAGGCGGCGATTGACGCCGGCATCTGACCCCGCGCGCCCGTCGCGGCATGTGGAGGCGTTCCTCGAGATGCTCGCGGCCGAGCGCGGCGCCGCGCGCCTGACCTTGACGGCGTACCGCAACGATCTTGCCGACGCGGCACGTCTCCTCGCGCGCGAGGGCATGTCGCTCGAGGCCGCCGAGACTGATGATTTGCGGCGTTATTTCGCGGCGCTTACGCGGGCGCGCCTCAAACCGCGGACGGCCGCGCGGCGGCTTTCGGCGCTGCGCCAGTTCTATCGCTTCCTCGTGCTCGAGGGCGTGCGGCGCGACGATCCGACCGCCGGCATCGACGCGCCGCGCCTTGGCCGCCCGCTGCCGAAGATCCTGTCCGAGGCCGAGGCCCGGCGGCTTCTCGATGTGGCACACACTCGCACGGGACCCGAAGGCAAGCGCCTCGTCGCCATGGCCGAGCTTCTCTATGGCGCGGGACTGCGGGTCTCCGAGCTGGTGGGACTGCCGCTTGCTGCGGCGCGCCGCGATCCCCGTTTTCTTGTCGTGCGCGGCAAGGGAGCGAAGGAGCGGCTCGTGCCGCTGGGCGAGGCGGCACGCGCCGCGCTTGGCGAGTATCTCGCGGTGCGCGCGCATTTCCTCGACGCGAACCGCGAGCAGCCGCAGCTATTCCCGTCGCGCGGACGCGCAGGTCATTTGACCCAGCGGCGCTGCGCGCAACTGTTGAAGGCGTTGGCGATCGAGGCTGGCCTCGACCCGGCGCGGCTGTCGCCGCATGTCCTGCGCCACGCGTTCGCAAGCCATCTCTTGGATCACGGCGCCGACCTCCGCGCGGTGCAGGCGATGCTGGGCCATGCCGACATTGCGACGACCCAGATCTATACCCATGTCGAAAGCGGACGGCTGCAGCGCCTCGTCCAGGCGCATCATCCGCTGGCGCGCAAGGCGACGATGAAATGAAGCATTTCCTCGATTTCGAACGCCCGCTCGCCGAGCTCGAGACCAAGATCGAGGAGCTGCGCCATCTCGCGACCGGCGATCTCAACATCGTCGAGGAGGTGGATCGGCTCGAGGTGAAGGCCGAACGGTTGTTGCGCCAGACCTTTGCCAAGCTCTCGCCGTGGCAAAAGGTACAGCTTGCGCGCCACCCGGACCGGCCGCATGGAGAGGCGTTCCTTGCCGGCCTCGTCGGTGGCTTCACGCCGCTCGCGGGGGACCGCGCTTTTGCCGAGGACCGCGCCATCGTCGGCGGTCTTGGGCGGTTCCGCGGGCTATCGGTGGTCGCGATCGCACACGAAAAGGGCGGCGATACCGATGCGCGGGTGCGGCATAATTTCGGCATGGCGCGCCCTGAAGGCTATCGCAAGGCACAGCGGCTGATGCGGCTCGCGGAACGTTTCCGGCTGCCGGTCCTGACCTTCGTCGACACCGCCGGAGCCTATCCGGGTATCGACGCCGAGGCCCGCGGCCAGGCCGAGGCGATTGCGCGCGCGGTCGAGACCGGGCTTGCGCTCACCGTCCCGTTCGTCGCGGCCATCATCGGCGAAGGCGGCTCGGGCGGTGCGATTGCACTTGCGGCCGCCGATCGCGTGTTGATGCTGGCGAACGCCACCTATTCCGTGATCTCGCCCGAAGGCTGCGCCTCGATCCTGTGGAAAAGCGCCGATCGGGCCGCCGACGCGGCCGAGGCGCTGCGCCTCACCGCGCAGGACTTGCTGCGTCTGGAGGTCATCGACACGATCGTGCCGGAGCCTTTGGGCGGCGCGCATCGCGATCCCGCCGCCGCGATCGCCGCCACCGGCGACGCCATCGCCGCCGCTCTGCCGCCGCTTCTCGCCCAGGACGGCACCGCGTTGCGAGCAGCGCGCCGCGAAAAATTTTTGCGCATGGGAAATCACGGCTTGTGATCCCATATGTGAGGCGTCTTTCCAAGGCGAGGTGAGCGATGACGCCGCAAGAACGCGACCTGATCGTCCATTTGTTCGAGCGTCTGAGGCAGCAGGCGAACCAGCCGAAGGACCGTGACGCCGAGACTTTGATCGGCCAAGGCGTCGCGCAAGTGCCGGACGCTCCCTATAGCCTGGTACAGACGGTGCTGATCCAGGACATGGCGCTGGCCGAAGCCCATAACCGCATCCAGGATCTGGAGCAGCAGGTCGCGGCCGCCAGGACCGCACCGCCGCCGGCGCCGACGAGCTTCCTGGGCGGCGCGCGCGGCAGCGTCCCCAACGCCGGGCCGTGGTCGCGGCCGGCAGCGTCGGCACCGCCGCCCCCGCCTCCGCAGGGCTCGCCCTGGTCGCCGGTTGGGCAGCCCGCCTATGGAGCGCCGCCCGCGATGGCGCCTTTGGCGGCGCCGGGCGCGAGCTCGGGCTTCCTGCGCCAAGCCGCGACCACCGCCGCGGGTGTCGCCGGCGGGGCGCTGCTCTTCGAGGGGATCAGCTCGCTGTTCGGTCCCCATTATGGGGGTGGCATGTTCGGTGGGATGACGCCGCAGCCGGGATTGGGCGAGACGGTCATCAACAATTATTACAATGATGACCAGCCGTCGGACCGAGACCTGGCCGACGACCGCCGGGACGACAACGACCAGAATTTCACCGATGCCAGCGATCAGGACTATTCGTCCGATCAGGATTCCGGCTCCGATTTCGGCGGCAACGACGATGGTGGCGGCACCATCGATGTGTGAGGATCAGCCCGGCGCCTGAAGGCTGTAGCCGGCGCCGCGCACGGTCTGCAGCAGCGGATGATCGAAGCCTTTGTCGATCTTCTGCCTGAGACGGCTCACATGCACGTCGATGACATTGGTCTGCGGATCGAAATGGTGGTCCCACACCTGTTCGAGCAGCATGGTCCGCGTCACGATATGGCCCGCATGCCGCATCAGATATTCGAGCAGCTGAAACTCGCGCGGCAACAGGTCGATGTCGCGCCCGGCCCGCGTCACCGCGCGGGTGATGAGGTCCATCTCGAGGTCGGCGACCTTGAGCCGGGTTTCGGCGGTGCCGCGGCGGGTCAAGGCTTCGAGCCGTGCCAGCAGCTCGGAAAAGGCGAACGGCTTTGGCAGGTAGTCATCGCACCCGGCGCGCAGGCCGGTCACCCGGTCCTCGACGGCGCCGAGCGCGCTCAAGACCAGCACCGGCGTCTGATCGCGCGCCGCGCGCAGCGCCGCGATGATGCTGAGCCCGTCGAGACCGGGCAGCATGCGATCGATGATCATCGCGTCGAACCGATCCTGCCGGGCCCGGTCGAGCCCCTGACGGCCTTCGGCCGCGAGGTCGACGCGATGACCGCGCTCGGTCAATCCGCGCACCAGATAGGCCGCCGCCTCACGATCGTCCTCGATCAGCAGGATGTGCATCGCATGCCTCGTCCCACACCCCGGGGATTACCCCGAAATTATCCGTTGTCGCCCTTGCCCACCGTCATGGCGATGTACTGATTGACCCCGTGCCGGTTGATCAGCAAGAGCAGGTTCTTGTCCCCCGACTTGCGGATCGCCTCGAGCTTCGCCGTCACGTCCTTGGGCACCGCGACGGGCTCTTGATTGATGGCCTGAATCACGTCGCCGGCGGCAATGCCGAGATCGGCGAGCGGGCTTGAATCGGCAACCGAGGTCACGACCACGCCTTTGACGGAGCGCGGTACGTGCAGCTCGCGGCGCATCTCCTGAGTGAGCGGCGCGAGCTTCAGGCCCATCGCGCTCGCGGTCTGAACCTGTTTCGGTGCCGTATCCTCGTCGCCGGCATTCGCCATCTGCTCGGGATTGTCCGGCATCGCCGCGATCGTCGCGTTGAGCGTGACCTCGTGGCCGTCGCGCCACAGCTTCACCGCTTCCTTGTCGCCGACCGGCGTCTCGGCCACCGCGAGCGGCAGGTCCCGCAGCTTCGCGATGTCGTGGCCGTCATAGCCGACGATCACGTCGCCCTGCTTGATGCCGACCTTCTCGGCGGGGCCGTCCTTGGTCACGTCGGCGACCAGCGCGCCTTCGGCCTTGGGCAGGCCGAGGCTCTTCGCGATCTCGGGCGTCACTTCCTGAATCTGCACGCCGAGCCAGCCGCGCGCGACCTTGCCATGCGATTCGAGCTGGTCGATCACCGGCTTCGCGAGGTCCGAGGGAATGGCGAAGCCGATCCCGACCGAGCCGCCATTGGGCGAGTAGATCGCGGTGTTGATGCCCACCACCTGACCCTCGAGATTGAAGGTCGGGCCGCCCGAATTGCCGCGGTTGATCGAGGCGTCGATCTGCAGGAAATCATCATACGGCCCGGCATGGATGTCGCGCCCGCGTGCCGAGATGATGCCGGAGCTGACCGTGTTGCCGAGGCCGAACGGATTGCCGACCGCCAGCACCCAGTCGCCGACCTTGAGCGCGTCGCTGTCGCCCCACGAGACATAGGGCAGCGGCTGCGGCGCGTCGATCTT
>DATJLY010000083.1:0-8007 GCA_035509095.1 Allostellaceae bacterium
TCGCGCTCGCAGGTCCGTTGGGCAGCGGCAAGACCAGCTTCGCCCGCGCCTTCATCCGGGCCCGGTTCGGGACGGCCGAAGACGTGCCCAGCCCGACCTTCACCCTGGTCGAGATCTATTCGGGCGGCGGGCCGCCGGTCTGGCATTTCGACCTCTACCGGCTCGAGCGCGCCTCCGATGCGTGGGAGCTCGGCATCGAGGACGCCTTCGCCGACGGGATCAGCGTCATCGAGTGGCCGGACCGGCTTGGCGCGTTGCTGCCGGAGGAACGGCTGCTGATCACGCTTGCCTTCGCCGAGACGCCTGCCGCGCGGATCGCGACCCTCGCGCCGTCGCCGGCATGGGCAGGACGGCTTTCGCCATGACCGAACGCGCCGCCGCCATCGACCGCTTCCTCGCGGCTTCCGGCTGGTCCGAGGCGCGGCGCAAGCCGCTCAAAGGCGACGCGTCGTTCCGCCGCTATGTGCGGCTCGTGCGGCACGATGCGCGCGCGATGCTGATGGATGCGCGGCCGCCGCGCGAGGATGTGCGGCCGTTCCTGGCCGTCGCGCGTCTTCTCCACGCGCTCGACCTCACCGCGCCGGCGATCCTTGCCGCCGATATCGAAGCGGGGCTATTGCTGCTCGAGGATTTCGGCGACGACACCTATACGCGCCTTCTTCTTGCGGGCGCGGACGAGGCCGAGCTCTATGCGCTGGCGGTCGACGTGCTGATCGCGGTGAACCGCCGCTTCCAGCGCGAGCACGGGTCGACGCTGCCGCCTTATGACGACGAGCGGCTTTTGACCGAGGCGGCGCTGCTCGTCGATTGGTACCTGCCGGCGCAAACCGGCATGCCCACGCCGCCGTCGCTGCGCGAGGAGTATCTCGCGCTGTGGCGCCGGGTTTTGCCGCTGGCGCGGGCTGTGCCGGAGACGTTGGTGCTGCGCGATTATCATGTCGACAACCTGATGCGGCTTCCGGGGCGCGGCGGCATCGCCGCCTGCGGCCTTCTCGATTTCCAGGACGCGGTGATCGGTCCCGCGAGCTATGACCTCGTCTCGCTGCTCGAAGATGCGCGCCGCGACATATCGGACGCGATCGCCGACGCGATGCGGGCGCGCTTCCTCGCCGCGTTCCCGGCGCTCGACCGGGACCGGTTCGATCGCTCCTATGCCGTGCTGGGCGCGCAGCGCGCGTGCAAGATCGCCGGCATCTTCACCCGCCTCTCGGTGCGCGACGGCAAGGCGGGATATCTCGTCCATATTCCGCGCGTGCGGCGCCTCATCGCGCGGGACATGCGCCATCCCGACCTCGCGCCGCTCGCGCGCTGGCTCGAGCGGCATCTGCCGCCGCACCGTTCCGCCGCATGACCGGGATTCCCGAGACCGCGATGGTGCTTGCCGCGGGGCTCGGCACGCGGCTTCGTCCCGTGACCGATCGGCTGCCGAAACCGCTCGTGAGCGTCGCCGGGCGCACGCTGATCGACCGCGCGCTCGACCGGCTCGTCGCCGCGGGCGTCGCGCGCGCGGTCGTCAACCTTCACTACAAGGCCGAGCTGCTGCGGCGCCATCTCGCCGCGCGCGGCGATATCGAGATCGTGTTCTCGCCCGAGGAGATCTTGCTCGATACGGGCGGCGGCGTCGCTCGGGCGCTGCCGCAGCTCGGCGAGACGTTCTTCATCGTCAACAGCGACATCGTGTGGCGCGACGGCAAGGACCAGGCGCTAAAGCGCCTTGCGGCCGCGTTCGATGCACGGTGCCGCGACGCGCTGCTGCTGCTGCAGCGCACGACGACGGCCGTGGGCTATGAGGGGTCGGGCGACTTCATGCTGGATCAGCTTGGCCTGCTGCGCCGCCGCAAGGAGCACGAGGTGGCGCCGCATCTTTTCGCCGGCGTCGAGATCGCGCATCGCGGCCTTTTCGACGGCGCGCCTTCCGGCGCGTTCTCGATGAACCCGCTGTGGAACCGGGCCATCGCGGCCCAGCGCTGCGCCGGGCTCGTGCATGATGGCGAGTGGTTCCATGTCGGCACGCCCGCGGGCCTGGCCGCCGCCGAGGACCAGCTCGCCCCGCGCCGCACCGGGCGCTGACATGCGCCTCTTCACGATCCCGCCCGAGGAGCCGTTCCTCGACGCGCTCGTGGCGGGGCTCATGGCGACGAGGGGCGGCGATCCCGCGACGTTGGCGCGCGCCACCATCCTGTTGCCGACGCGGCGCGCGGTGCGCGCGGCGGCCGAGGCGTTCCTGCGCGCGAGCGGGGGGCGCGCCCTGTTGCTGCCGCGGCTCGTGCCGGTCGGCGATCTCGATGCCGAGGAGCTGTCGCTGCTGGGCGACGAGGGCGACGGCGGCGATGCGCTCGACATCCCGCCGGCCGTCCCGGACCTCGCCCGCCGCCTGATGCTGACGAAGCTGGTGCTGGGCTGGGGCAAGGCGCAGGCGACCGGCCCGTTGACGCCGGGCCAGGCGGCGCCGCTTGCGGGCGAGCTTGCGCGCTTCCTCGACGAGATCGAGGCCGAAGGCGGCAGCCTCGAAAAGCTCGACCGGCTCGCGCCCGCGGAATTCGCCGAGCACTGGCAGAAGGTGCTGACCTTCCTCGACATCGTGCGCATCCATTGGCCGGAGGCGCTCGCCGAGATCGGGGCGATCGACGCCGCCGACCGGCGCAACCGGGTGCTCGCGGCGCAGGCCGAAGAGTGGCGGAAAAATCCGCCGGCTCACCCCGTCATCGCCGCCGGCATCACCGGCGCGGTGCCGGCCGTGGCCGATCTTCTCGTCACGCTCGCGGGATTGGAGCAGGGCATCATCGTGCTCCCGGGCCTGGCGCGCGACGGCGATCCCGCGACCTGGGTCCAGATCCTGGGCGATCCGGCGCATCCGCAGCATGTGATGGCGCGGCTTCTCCAACGCCTCGAGGTCGAGCCCGCCGACGTCGCCGAATGGCCGCACCGGCTCGGCACGGGCGCGCCCTTGGGCCGCCGGCGCCTCGTCTTCGAGGCGCTGCGTCCCTCGCAGTCGAGCGAGCGGTGGCGCGAGGCGCCGGCGATCGGCGCGGCCGATCTCGCGGGCCTTCACCGCCTCGATTGCGCCGGTCCGCAGGAAGAGGCGCTGGCGATCGCGCATCTGTTGCGCCAAAGCCTCGAGACCGAGGGCGACACGGCGGCCCTCATCACGCCCGACCGCGATCTCGCGCGCCGGGTCGCGGCCGAGTTGAAGCGCTGGGGCATCGAGATCGACGATTCCGCCGGCGTGCCGCTGCACCGCACGCCGCCGGGCATCTTCCTGCGTCTCGTGGTCGAGGCGGCGGCCGAGCGTCTGGCGCCGGTCCCGCTTTTGGCGCTGCTGAAGCATCCGCTCGCCGCGTGCGGGATGGCGCCTGCCGCGTGCCGTGCACTCGCGCGCCGTCTCGAGGTCGCGGTGCTGCGGGGTCCGCGTCCGGCGCCGGGCCTTGCCGGGCTTCAGGCGGCGCTTGGCGGCCGGCGCGATCTCCAATCCTTCGTCGCCGCGATCGGTGCGGCGCTCGCGCCGATGATGGCGGCGCTCGCCGAGCGCGGCACGGCGCTTGACTGCCTCGTCAAGGCGCATCTCGCCGCCGCCGAGGCGCTTTCCCGTTCCGATGCCGAGACCGGCGCCGCGCGGCTCTGGGCCGAGGAAGCCGGCGAGGCGGCGGCGCACATGGCGAGCGAGCTGATCGCCGCTGCCGCCGACTTCCCGCCGCTCGACGGCGCCGATTATCCGGCGCTCTTCGAGGCGCTGTTGACCGGCCCGGTGGTGCGGCCGCCATTCGGGCGCCATCCGCGCCTCTTCCTCTGGGGATTGCTCGAGGCACAGCTTCAGCGCGCCGACCGGATGATTCTCGGCGGCCTCAACGAAGGCGTCTGGCCGCCGGAGACCGCGAGCGATCCGTGGCTGTCGCGGCCGATGCGCAAAGAGGTGGGATTGCCGCCGCCCGAGCGCCGCATCGGCATCGCCGCGCACGATTTCGCGCAAGGGCTGGGCGCGCGCGACGTCTGGCTGACACGCGCCGAGCGGGTCGAAGGGGCGCCCACGGTCGCCTCGCGCTGGCTCTTGCGACTTGGCGCGGTGCTGCGTGCCGCGGGACTCCCCGACACCTACAAGGAAGCGGTCGAGCCGCTGCACTGGGCACGGCTTGCCGACGATTCCGAGCGCGTTTCGGTCGCGGCGCCGGCGCCGCGTCCGCCGGTTGCCGCGCGGCCGCGGCGTCTCTCGGTCACCGCGATCGAGACCTGGATGCGCGATCCCTATTCGATCTATGCGCGTCACGTGCTGCGGCTCAAGGCGCTCGATCCGATCGATGCCGATCCGAGCTATGCCGGACGCGGCCTCGCGATCCACCAGGCGCTCGACGATTTCCTCAAAGCCTATCCCGACGCGCTGCCGGCCGACGCCGCGGAGGTGCTCGGCGACTGTGGGCGCAAGGCGTTCGGCCTGATGCTCGAGCGGCCGGGCGTGCGCGCTTTCTGGTGGCCGCGGTTCGAGCGCATCGCCGCGTGGTTCCTCGAGACCGAGAGGGCGCGCCGTCCCGCGCTTGCCGCCATCGCCGCCGAGCGCGAGGGACAACTGAATTTTTCGGCGCCAGCGGGGCCGTTCCTGCTGACCGGCCGGGCCGACCGGATCGACCGGCTTCACACGGGCGGGCTTGCGATCGTCGACTACAAGACCGGAACGCCGCCCAGTGCCGCCGATCTTGCCGGCGGCTTCGCTCCGCAACTGGCGCTCGAAGCGGCGATCGCCGAAGCCGGCGGCTTTGCCGGCATCGCCGCGGAAGCGGTGGTCGAGCTCGCCTTCTGGCACCTCACGGGCCGCTCGCCTGCCGGGGTCGAGAAGCCGATCGAGGATTTGCGATGGCATGTCGACGCGGCGCTCTTGGGGCTGCGCGCGCTGATCGCGCGGTTTGATGACGAGCGGACGCCCTATCTCGCGGTGCCGCGTCCTGAGCGCGCGCCGCGCTACAACGACTACGCGCATCTCGCCCGGATCAAGGAATGGTCGGTCGTCGGAGAGCCCGAAGAATGACCGGCGCGAGACAAATCGATCCGCAACGCGCGGCCGCCGCCCCCAATGCCTCGGTCTGGGTCGGCGCGTCGGCCGGCACCGGCAAGACCAAGGTGCTGACCGACCGCGTGCTGGCGCTTTTGCTGGCCGGAAGCGATCCCGGCCGCATCCTGTGCCTCACCTTCACCAAGGCGGCGGCGGCCGAGATGTCGAACCGGCTGCATGACCGCCTCGCGGATTGGGCGGTCGCTTCGGACGGGCAGCTTGCCCAGCACCTGGTGGCGCTCGTCGATGGTCCGCCCGATCCCGATCTTATGGCCCGCGCGCGGCGGCTTTTCGCGCGCGTGCTCGACACGCCCGGCGGCATGAAGATCGAGACGCTTCACGCCTTCTGCCAATCGCTGCTGCGGCGCTTCCCGCTCGAAGCCGGGATCGCGCCGCATTTCGACGTGATGGACGAGCGCGCACAGACCGAGGCGCTTGCCGAGGCGCGCGACGCGATGCTGCTTGCGGCACGCCAGGGCGAGGATGCACCGCTCGCGGGCGCGCTTGCCGAAGTGACGCGCCATGCCGCCGAGACGACGTTCGACGCGCTGTTCGCAAATCTCATCGACGAGCGCGCGCGTCTCGCTCCCGCCGTCGGCGATGGGCTAGAGCCAGATCGTTCCTTTTCGTCATTGCCGGGCTTGACCCGGCAATCCTTGGACCCCCGGGTCAAGCCCGGGGGTGACGAAATTGAGGAAGATGGTTCGGGACCAGCGGAGAGCTCTCTGCGCGAACGGCTGGCGCGGGCGCTGGGCATCGCGCCGGACGAGACGCCCGAGCGCGTCGTCGCCGCCGCCTGCGCCGGGGTCGATCCGCGGCTTGCCGCGATGGCGCACCGTCTCCGCGCGAGCCAGCGCGACGGCGATTGCGGCCAGGCGGACGCGATCGAGCATTTCTTCGCTGCGCTGCCGCAGGATCGGCCCGCGCGGTTCGACGCCTGGTGCGGCATCTTCTTCACCCAAGGAGGCACCACGCGCGTCAACATCATCACCAAATCATTTGCCGCGACCGTGCCCGACATCGACGCGGCGCTGCGGGCCGAGGCGCAGCGGCTTGTCGCGTTTTGCGCCCGGCGCGCGGCGGCGCATCTCCTGCGTGCGACGCTCGCCATCACGGAATTGGGCGCCGCGATCCTCGGTCTCTATCGGCGCCACAAGAAGGACCGCGCGCTTCTCGACTATGACGATCTCGTGTTCGCGGCGCGCGATCTTTTGTGCGGGAAGGGCGCGCCGCCCTGGGTTCTGTTCAAGCTCGACGGCGGCATCGACCATATCCTGATCGACGAGGCGCAAGACACCAATCCTCAGCAATGGGACGTGGTGCAAAAGCTCGCCGACGAGTTCTTCGTCGGCCTGTCCCAGCGCGAGGTCCCGCGCACCATCTTCGCGGTCGGCGATCCGAAGCAATCGATCTTCAGCTTCCAGGGCGCCGATCCGTCGCGCTTTTCCACCATGCGCGACCATTTCGCCGGCCGCGCGGGCGACGCGGAGGCGCCGTGGGCGCGGGTGGCGCTCGAGCGGTCGTTCCGGTCGACCGCATGCGTGCTGTCCGCGGTCGATGGCGTCTTCGCGCGCGACCCGGCGCGGGACGGGGTCGCCGACGGTGCCGCCGACGTGATCCGCCATGTCGCCCATCGCGCCGGCATGGGTGGCCGGGTGGAGCTGTGGCCGCCGGTTGGTCCGGGCGATGCGGCGGCGTCCGAACCGTGGGAGCTGCCGCTCGAGCAGCGCCGCACGGTCGAGCCGCCGGTGCGCCTCGCGCACACGATCGCCGAGGCAATTCGGCTTTGGATCGCGCGCGGCGAACGGCTCGAGGCGCGCGACCGTTTGATCAGCCCGGGCGACGTGCTGGTCCTCGTGCGGCGGCGCACGTCCTTCGTCACGGCGCTGATGCGGGCGTTGAAGCAGCGCGGCATTGCCGTCGCCGGCAGCGACCGGATGCGGCTCTTCGACCAGCTCGCGGTCGAGGACATGGTGGCGCTGTTGCAGTTCCTGTTGCTGCAAGAGGACGACCTCACGCTGGCGACGGTGCTGAAAGGGCCGCTCGTCGCGCTCGACGAAGAGCATCTTTTCCGGCTTGCCTTCGCGCGCGGCGAGGGCGCGAGCTTGTGGAGCGAGCTGCGTCGGCGGGCCGGCGAGGATCCGGAATTCTCGCGCGCCCACGCGCTGCTTCAGGATTTGCTGGCGCGCGTCGATTATGCGCCGCCCTACGAGCTCATCGCCGAGATTCTGGGCGCGCGCGGCGGCCGCAGGCGCTTTGTCGCGCGGCTTGGACCGGAAGCCGCCGACCCGCTCGACGAGCTTTTGGCCGCGGCACTTGCCTATGAGCGGCGCCATGGGACCTCGCTGCAAGGGTTCCTCCATTGGCTCGGCACCAGCGACATCGAGGTGAAGCGCGATTTCGATGTCAGTCCGCGCGACGAGGTCCGCATCATGACGGTGCATGGCGCCAAAGGGCTGCAGGCGCCGGTCGTGTTCCTGCCCGACACGATGGCTGTGCCGTTGGCTCCGACGCCCAGCCTCGTCTGGACCGAGGACGGGCTGCCGCTGTGGCGCGCGCATCCGGGCTGCGGCGCGCCGGCGCTCGACCGCGCCTCGGCGCTTGCCGCGCAAGAAAGGGCTCGTGAGTACCGCCGGCTTCTCTATGTCGCGATGACCCGCGCCGAAGACCGGCTCTATGTGTGCGGCTGGCACGGCAAGCGCGCGCCGCCCGCGGATTCCTGGTACGAGCTCGTGAGCGCCGGCCTCGCGGCCGCGCCGGGGGTCGAGCCATTCCCCTTTGCCGCGCCGATCGCCGACCGATGGGAAGGCACCGGCCTGCGCCTCGTCACCGAGCAGACGGCAAGGGCCGCCGATGACCATCGCTGGCTTGCCGGATTGCACGGGCCGGTCGAGCTGCCGCACTGGTATCGCCGCGCGCCGCGTCCCGAGCCGAGCCCGCCCCGGCCGCTCGCGCCGTCGCGGCCCCAG
>DATJLY010000084.1:0-3251 GCA_035509095.1 Allostellaceae bacterium
CGGGAGAGGGGCCTGACGCGCGTCGAGGCGATGGCAAGCGCTGAGGCGGCGTGGACGGCGCATGTGCACGAGACCGCCGCGCGGCTGCTCCTGATGCAGGTCGATTCGTGGATGACGGGGGTGAACAAGAACGTCGCCGGCCGACATAAGCGCGTGTTCATGGCGTATGCGGGCGGTGCTCCGAAATACCGTCAGAAATGCGACGAGGTCGCCGCCCGCCGCTACGAAGGGTTCGTGCTGGCCTAAGATCGGCGTGAGAATCACAGGGCTGCAAGAGGCCGGATCTCCGGTAATTCGCCCGTATTCGATATGCGCCGGTACACGACAGGGTGATGCCGGCACTCTATCAGGACGGATGCGCACCCGGTGCAGATCCAATTGAACGGCTATCGGCGCCGTCCTCAATTGGGGTTTGCCGCAATGGGCCATCGACGAGACTGCCCAGCAGCCCTCTAACGTCTGGCGCTATCCGCAAGAATATGACTTCGGTGAGCACACTAGGTGTATCTTCCGGGTGAAGGTGCTCGACGTGGCGCGTGAGGGTCGGACTGTCAATCGGCATTGAAAAGGAACCCCAGATCGGCGTCGAAAAGGGACCCCCGCTGTTGGGCTTGTCCAGGTAGTCCACAGAGGGGACCCGCGCGCGACGCGGAG
Source organism: Allostellaceae bacterium (assembly GCA_035509095.1). GTDB lineage: Bacteria > Pseudomonadota > Alphaproteobacteria > ATCC43930 > CGMCC-115725 > DATJLY01. Next base: position 655 of record DATJLY010000084.1, read on the forward strand.
TGCCATCACGAGCGACGGAGCGGCGCGCGTGGGGAGTAGCTGTGGACCCACCTGGTCAAGCCGGGGTGGGGTCTGGGGAGGGGGATCAGGCGCGGTTCTTGAAGCGCCAGCTTTCGTTGCCGGTCTCGAGGATGTCGCAGTGGTGCGTCAGGCGGTCGAGGAGCGCGGCGGTCATCTTGGCGTCGCCGAAGACGGAGGGCCATTCGCCGAAAGCGAGATTGGTGGTGACGATCACCGAGGTCTGCTCGTAGAGCCGGCTAACGAGGTGGAACAGGAGCTGACCGCCGGAGTGGGCGAAAGGGAGATAGCCGAGTTCGTCGAGGACGATGAAGTCCATCCGGGTGAGATAGTCGGCGATGCGGCCCTGGCGTCCGGTGCGGCCTTCGGCCTCGAGCTTGTTGACGAGGTCGACAACGTTGAAGAAACGGCCGCGCGCGCCGCCGCGGATGCAGGCGCGGGCGATCGCGATGGCGAGATGGGTCTTGCCGGTGCCGGTGCCGCCGATCAGCACAACGTTGCGCTGGTGGGCGAGGAACTCGCCGCCGGCGAGATCGCGGACCAAGGTCTCGTTGATTGACGCGCCGTCGAAGATGAAGTCGTCGATGTCCTTGGCGAGCGGCAACTTGGCGATGGTGATCTGGTACTTGATAGAGCGGGCCTGCTTCTCGACGATCTCGGCGGTGAGCAGATCGCCGATAACGTGCTGCGGCTCGTGCTGACGCTTGACCGCGGTGGCGATGATCTCATCGAACGCCGCCTTCATGCCGTAGAGCTTGAGCTCGCCCATGGCGGCGAGAATCTCCGAACGCTCCATCACAAGGTCCTCCTCAGGCTGTCATAGCGGGCGCAATCGGCCGCCGGCTCGTGTCGCAGGCGCAGCGCATCGGGCGCCATGATCGTGACCGGCGCGGCGGGCTCGCGGCGGCGGGCGAGGATGTTGAGAATGACGCCGGCGGAGTGGACGCCATCGCGCAGCGCCTCGCTGCACGCTGCCTCGACAGCCGGCAAGCCGTCGGTGAGCACGGTGGTGAGAATCTCGACCATCTGCCGATCGCCGTCATCGACGCCGGCAAGCTTGCGCCGAACCCGCTCGAGGCTTGCCGGCAGCACCCAATCCTTGAACGGCGCGCCGTTCCTCAGCGCACCGGGTTTGCGCGCCAGCACGGGGACATAGTGCCATGGGTCGAACGCCGTCTGATCGCGCCCGAAACAGCGGCGATGCTCGCCGACGATCCGCCCGTCCTGGCGCAGCTCGATCCGGTCGGCATAGGCGCGGATCTCGACCGGCCGGCCGACCGCGCTCGCCGCGACCGAGTACCTGTTGTTGTCGAAGCGCACGAGGCAGGTCTTGGAGACCGACGCCGGAACCGCGTGGAAGCCATCGAAGCGGCCGGCATAGCGCACGAGGCTCGGGCGCTCGGCCTCGAACATCTCCCAGATCGTCCGGTCGCGCTGCTCGGGATGAGGGTGCGCCTTGGCGTAGGCGATGCACTGATCCAGGAGCCAGGCGTTCAGCTCGTCGTAGCTCTTCACCCGCAGCCGCGGCGTGAAGAAGCGCTCGCGCACCAATCCGACCTGGTTCTCGACCTGCCCCTTCTCCCACCCCGAGGCCGGGGTGCAGGCGACCGGTTCGACCAGGTAATGACTGCACATCTGCAGGAACCGGCGATTATAGAGCCGGTCCTTGCCGACGAAGATCGTCTCGACCGCCGTCTTCATGTTGTCGTAGATGCCGCGCGTGCACGCGCCCTTGAAGAAGGCGAAGGCGCGGTCGTGAGCGTCGAACACCATCTCCTGCGTCTCGCGCGGATAGGCGCGCACGAACAGCATGCGGCTGTGGCAGAGCCGGACGTGCGCCACCTTCACGGTGACGGTCACGCCGTTGATCAGAACGACCTCGTGGCTCCAGTCGAACTGATAGGCCTCGCCCGGGGCAAAGCTCAGCGGCACATACGCGGCCGCGGTCGCGGCTCCGCGCGTCTTGTGCCAGGCCTTGGCGTAGCGCCGGACCGCGTCGTAGCTGCCGTCATAGCCGTCGCCGCGCAGCGCTTCGAAGATGCGGATCAGCGTCAGACGTTCGCGCGGCGACTTGCCTTCATTGGCGAGCAGAAGCCGCTCCAGCGTATCGCGCCACGGGCCGACCCGTGGCAGAGGCTGCGTCCGGCGGGAATAGCGGAACTCCGTCGCATCGGAACGAAGGACCTTCCGAACCACCTTGCGCGACAGGCCGAACTCGCGACAGATCGCCTTGATCGACTTCTTCTGGACGAAATAGGCCCGCCGGACCTTCGCGATCGTCTCCACCACCAGCATCCCGAAACGTGGCCCCCATGTGCTTCATGGAGGCCAGTGTGGACCACCGTCCCCGGGGTCCCGATTGGATGCCGATCACCCCGAAAACGGGGTCCTTATTCCATGCCTAATCACAGCGGGCACGTGGAGCGATCTGGACAGCAGCAACACGGCTGCTGAGAAGCAGCAACAAATTGCGGAGGCGGTGCGATGGCCAAGAAAACGGCCAACAGGAAAGCTGCGCCCAAAAGGCCGGTGCGGAAGAAGTCGGCGCAGAAACAGAAAAGGCGGGAGCCGCCGCTCCC
>DATJLY010000085.1:0-2480 GCA_035509095.1 Allostellaceae bacterium
GGGCGCCCGGAATTCGAGGCGACGCTGGTGCGCTATGGCATCGCGGCGCTGCGCGAGGTGTCGAGCCCGACCGTGACCGCGATGTACCGTATCGCGATCGCCGATGCGGATACCTCGACCGAAGTGGCGCAGGCGCTCGACACGGCCGGGCGCGCCACGACGCGTGCTCTCCTCGTCGACATCATGCGGCGCGCGCAGTCCGAGGACATCCTCGGCGGCGATGATCCCGCCGTGCTCGCCCGCAGCTACGCGTCAATTCTTTGGGGCGACCTTTTGCTGCGCATCCTGCTCAAGGTCGTGAAGCCGCCGACCGAGGCCGAGGCGGAAGAGCGCGCGCGCGCCGCCGTGGCGGCGCTCTTCAAGCTTCATCCGCCGGCCTGATCACGCCTTCTTCGCAACCGCGTAGGGATAGATCACGTCGCCGGTCTTCTTCGCGTCGGGCCACACCACGATGTCGTGCGTCAAGTCGCGGAACTCGTCGAGCGAGCCGGTCTTGATGTGCTGAAACTGCTCGAAGAAGGCGCCGGACTGGGTCCATTCGCCGTCTTTGCCGAAGGCGATGTCGCCGACCACGGTATGGACCGTGTGCGCGTGGAGCCACTGAGCGAGCGTGTCGGGATCGAGGCTGTTGGTCGCGGTGACCGCCTCGGCGAGCGTCTGGCCCGCGGCATAGCCAAAAGGCGGCGTGCCATAGCCCAGCGGATCGATCTTCTCCTGCGCGGCGATCACCTGATACCGCGTGAGCATGGATTTGAGCTCGGGCGTCATCATTTTGCCCGCCGGCAGGAACGCGCTGGTGTTGATGATCCCGTTGATGAGCGGCCCAAGCTGCATCTTCACCGTGGTGATGATGAGGCCGATGAAGGCGCCGCCGAACAGCTTCGGCGTGAGCCCCACCTCGTTGGCGGCGCGGATCAGCCCGATCGTGTCGGGCGGATAGGCCGCGCCATAAACGATATCTGGCTTCATGGCCGCGATCGCCCGTACGATCGGCGAGAAATCCTGCGTGTCGGGCGGATAGGAACGGTCATAGACCACGCTGAACGGCAGGGTCTTGAGGTTGGTGCGCGCGCCGGCGATGGCGTTCTGCGCGAACTCGGCGTCGGCGCCGACGATCGCGATGGTCTTCAAATCGTCCTTGTGCTGGAGCGCGATGTCGAAGAACCCGGTGGAGAAGGATTTCTCGGGATCCGGTCCCGAGCCCAGCATCGAGAAATAGCGCGGATAATGGAACTTGCTGTTGGCGGCGTTGGCGAGGATGCCGATCGTCATCATGTTGTGCGCGGCGATCACCGGGATCGCCGGCGCCACCATGTTGGTGGCATAGGGCCCGATCAGCAGGTCGACCTTGTCCACTTCCATGAGCTTCGTATAGATCGGCGGCACGTTCGACGGGTTGCTCTGATCGTCATAGAAGACGAGATCGACCGGCCGGCCCAGAAGCCCGCCTTTGGCGTTGACGTCGTCCCGCCAGATTTGCAGCGCCGCCAGCACTTGCTTGCCGATGCCGGCAACGCCGCCCGTCAGCGCCATGCTGCAGCCGACCTTGATGGGGTTGGCCGCGCGCGCCCGCGGGATGGAAAGCGCCGCCGTTCCCAGCGTGCCGAGAAGGACGGCCCGGCGCCCGATCATGTTGGTCATGGTCCGGGCTCCGCTATTTCGGCGCGACGTAAGGATATTGCAGCTCGCCCTTCTTGAGGTCGGGCGGGGCAAGCACGACGACCTTGGTCGGGTCCTTGAACTGGTCGGCGGTGTGGCCCGTGATGTTGCGGAACTGCTCGGTGATGATCCGCGGCTTGGTCCACTCGCCATCGGGTCCGAAAGAAATGTCGCCGGCGATCGTGCTGAATGTGTGGGTGTGGATATATTGCTGGATCTTCTCCTGGTCGAAGCTGCCCACCGCGGTGACGGCGTCGCCCAGGATCTGCAGCGCGCCATAAGCGAACGGGACATAGCCATATCCCAGCGGATCGGTCCCGGCCTTCGCCGCCTCGGCCTGGTATTTCGCCAGCACCGCCTGCAGTCCCGGGAAATCAAAGCTCGGCGAGAACGAATCGACATAGACGATGCCGTTCGTCAGCGGCCCGAGCTGCATGCGGCCGGTCGTGGAGGCAAGCCCCACCATGTTGCCGCCGAACATCCTGGCCTTGAGCCCGATCTCGCTCGCGGCGTGGACGAAGCCGATCGTGTCGGGGTTGTAGCCCGCCTCGTAGACGATGTCGGGATTGGTCGCCTGCACCGCGCGGACGATCGGCGAATAGTCGGTCGTGTTGGGCGGGAACGACTTGTCATAAACGATATCGAGGCCCATCGACTTCGCCACCGTCCGCGCCCCGTCGGCCGAGTTCTTGGCGAACTCGGCGTCGGCCGCGGCGATCGCGACGGTCTTGGGCTTCGGGTCCATGGTCATCGCGACGCCGAAGAACCCTTCGGAAAAGGCCGTCTTCGGATTGGGTCCCGACGGCAGCATCACGAAATAG
>DATJLY010000086.1:0-2553 GCA_035509095.1 Allostellaceae bacterium
TTGGATCGTCGAGCTTGCGTGTTTCGAGGTGATGGGCTGGGCCGCCGGATTGGAAGACGTCGAGGGCGACATCAATTTGCCGGCCCACTATGGGCTGATCCATCGGTTCAGCGCGGATAGCGCGGGCAACTTGCTGCTCGCTTGTGTCGCGCGCGGAGTCAAACGACTGATCTACGAGGGCATCCGATAGGGCGAGGCGAGACCCCTCAGCTGATCTCGTAATCCTCGAGCTTGGGTCGCCGCATGACCTCGCTGAAATGCGCGTAGGTCCAAGGCCAGGTGTGCGGAACGCCCTGCGCGTCGAGATACCAGCTCTTGCAGCCCGTGGCGAGCACGATGATATCGAGCTCATGCAACCGGCCGTCCGTCATGCGAATGCCGGCGGCCTCGATGCAGGCGATACGGCCCGTCTCCACCGACACGCCCGGCCGCTGGACAGCCTCATAGTAGTTCGGAGAAAAGATGAGGCGCTTGCGCATCGCACGATAAGTGGGCCGCAGCTTTTCACGAAGCGCAGGGTCCCGCACATTGTCCTCGGGATTCTTGAGCGCGAGAGCCTCGATTTGCGCCATCTCGGGTGAGCCGATGTCGAGAGTCGCTTTGTTGAAGCGCAGATACCCCTCCCAGTACTCGCCGCTGTTCCGCTGACCCTGGAGTTTGACGGGGTCGGCGCGAAAGGCACGCTCCTCCTCCGAGTAAGGGAAGTCGGCGGTCTGCACGACCACCCGACCAGACCCACGCGCTTGCCGCCGGTTTCGAGGCCGTCCGGCCAGCGCGCGCTGTGGAAACAAGGTCCGTGGAAACGATCGATACCCTCGATATCGGGCATGCGCGGATGATGCAATACCCCGGTGGCGGCGATGACGACGTCGACCACATCGCTCGCTCCGCCGGCGGCGGCGGTGATGTGCCATCGCCCCCCGACATGGCGGCAACTCGTTACCTCGGTGTTGAAGCGTATGTGCTCGCGCAGCCCGTAACGATCGGTGATCGACTCGAAGTAACGTTGAATCTCGCTGCCGCCCGCCGGCTCCAGTCCGGGTTGGGTGCGAAGCTATAGGTATAGGAATGCGACGGCACGTCGCAGGTGAGCCCGGGATAACAGTTCTCGCGCCAGGTTCCGCCGACTTTGTCGCCCTTCTCGTAGACGGTGAAGTGCGCCTCGCCAGCCTGCTTCAAGCGGACGGCGCGAGAAGCCCGGCCATCCCGGCGCCCAGAATGGCAAAACGCAGCGGGCGCCCGTCGATCCGCGGACTCTCTAGGGCGGACACGGCCAGCGCCTCGCGCGCCTGTCGATCACGATGCCCGCGTGATCATGAGGAACGCGCGGCGGCGGAGAAATCGTCGGGGGTGGGCATGCCGGTATGCGCCGTGAGGCCGCCATCGACCACGATCACCGAGCCTGTCATGTACGAGGCAAGGTCCGACGCGACGAACACCATGACGCGTGCCACCTCGATCGCAAAGCCCGTCCGCCGCAACGGGATGCGGGCGTTCCAAGTCTCGAGTCCGCCGGGTCCGTCGGCGAGCTTGGACGCCATGGCGGTATCCGCGATGATGCCGGGACAAACGGCATTGACGCGGATCTTGTCTTTGGCGTGATCGATTGCCAGCGACCGCGTGAGATTGACGAGACCCGCCTTCGCCGCATTGTAGGCGACCATCCCGTAATCCCCCGCGAGACCGCTCACCGAGGCGGTATTGACGATCGCCCCGCCGCCGCCGGTCTTGAGATGCGGCAGCGCCGCCTTGGTCATGAGATAGGCGGAGTTCAGATTGACGTCGATGATCTCGTACCAACCGGCAGGCTCGAGCGTCGCGGCATCGCCCAAGCTGCCCTTGCCGGCGTTGTTGAAGAGAACGTCGATGCGGCCGAACGCCTCGATGGTCGCCGCCATGAGCCTTTGGGTGTCCTCGACGCGCGTCACATCGGTGCGCACGAAGCGCGCGCTCTTGCCCAGTTCTGCCGCATGCGCGGCGCCCGTCGTCGCATCGATGTCGGCGATGACGACCCGGCCGCCGCTCTCCGTGATCAGGCGCGCCGTCGCGGCGCCCATGCCCGAGGCCCCGCCCGTGACGATGGCCACTTTACCGCTGAAATCGATGGTCGTGCCGCTCGCCATGGATTCTGTTTCCTTTGCCGGGCTCACTGCACCGACTGGCCGCCGTCAATCACGAGTCCGTGGCCGACGACGTAACGAGACCGCGGCGAGCAAAGCCAAACGGCGGCTTCGGCGATTTCCTCGGGTTCGGCCATGCGGTGCGCGGGATTCGCGGCGTTGAGCGTCGCCTCGCCGCCGGGAATGATGGCGAAATTCGCACGAATGATGGCGGTGTTGACCGAGCCGGGGCACAGTGCGTTGATCCTGACGTTGTGCTGCGCGTAGAAAAGCGCCGCCGATCGGGTCAATCCCAGCACCGCATGTTTGCTGGCGGTGTAAGCCGGCTTGTTGGGCACGCCGGCGATGGCGGCGAACGAGGCGAGATTGACGATTGCGCCCGCCCCCAACGTGCGCATGTGCTCCACCTCGCGCCGCATGCAGAGGTACACGC
>DATJLY010000087.1:0-5647 GCA_035509095.1 Allostellaceae bacterium
CGATCTTGCGCTTCAGGGTCAGGACGGTGAATGGCTTCACCATATAGTCGCTGACGCCGGCCGCCTTGGCCGCGAGGATGCGGTCGCGGTCGCTCACCCCGGTGAGCATGAGGAAAGGCAATGACGCCAGCCGCTCGTGCGCGCGGATCGCCCGCAGCAGCGCGAGCCCGTCCATCGGCTCCATCTTCAGGTCCGAGATGACGAGGCCATGGGGCCGCGCCTCCAGCACCGCGAGCGCCGCGCGGCCGTCATGGGCCTCGGACACGTCGGCAAAGCCCAGGTCCCGCAGGACGCGCCGGATCATCCGCACCATGTTCGCCTGATCGTCGACGACCAGGACCGGGGTCTTGTAGCGCGCTGGCGGAGGCCCGCCATCGATGGACGAGCGTCCCTGGGCCGCGGTGACATCGGAGTGCATGACGAGCGTCTCGAGTGTCGGGCCTCGTACTATTTACTGAACAAGGTGAAAAGGATATGAATTTTCTACTGTGACTCGCGCGCTATCGACTGGCATACTCCAGTATTCATATCCGAGATCCAAATACAGTCAGGGCGTCGTGGCCGGCGCCCGGCGGTGATGCGTCGCCTGTTCGTAGGCGTAGGCGAAACGGATCAAGGCCGCGTCGTCATAGGGCCGTCCCAGGAACGTGAGCCCGGCCGGCAGCCCCTCGCTCGTGAACCCCGCCGGCACCGCGATCGACGGCACGGATTGCAGGAATGTGTTGATGTGCGGCGCGCCCTTCTGATCGACATAAGGCGGGTTGACGCCGTCCTTGATCAAGGTCGGGGAATGTTCGACCGCCTTGTGGACGATGGCGTCGAGCCGATGATCGGCCATGGCCTTGAGCATGTTCGTCATCAAGGTCTCGCGCGCCTTCATCGAGACATATTCGCGATCGGCGTTTGCCGTCCGCACCCACCGGTCGCGCGTCGGCTTCATCAGCCGCTCGAAAAGCGGCGAGGCCTGGACCGCGTCCCGCGTCGCGAACGGCGGATGGGCGCTCCTTGAGAAATAGACCTTGAACGCCTCGTCGCGCTCCATGCCCATGAAGCGCTGCGCGAGAAGGTGATTGAGGTCGGGAATGGTGACGGGATCGACGATCTCGGCCCCGGCCTCGCGCAACTCGGCGACGGCGCGGTCGAACACGGCGGTGATCTTGGCGAAGTCGGCCGAGCCGGGATCGGAATTGAGCCCCATCGGCTCGCGCAAAATGCCAAGCCGCGCTCCTTTGAGCGCGCCCTTGTCCAAGAGATCCGAATAATTTTTGGGGCCGCGGCCGACGCCATGGGCGGTGACGGGATCGTCGGGGTCGTAGCCCACCATGGCATCGAGAAGCCGGGCGAGATCGGTGACCGTCCGCGCCATGGGGCCGAGCGAGCCGTTGGTTGCAGGCCAGCCTTCATAGACGCCGGTCCGGCTGACCAGGCCGCCGCTCGGCCGCATGCCGGCGATGCCACACCAGATCGCGGGCCGGCGGATCGAGGCAAGGCCTTCCTGGCCGATCCCGACCGTCGCGAAATTGGCCGAGACCGCCGCCGCCGGGCCGCCCGACGAGCCGCCGACCGTGCGTTCGAGGTCATAAGGATTGAGCGTCGAGCCGATGAGCGAGCCATGCGTGTCGCCCGCGCCAAGCTCGCCGAGCGCCGCCTTCGCAAGGATGATGGCGCCCGCCTTCTTCAGTCGCGCGGCGACGAAGCAGTCGTGGTCCGGCCTATAGTCCTTGAACAGCACCGAGCCCAATGTCGTCGGCATGCCCGCGACGTCGGCCTGGTCCTTGATGATGACGGGAATGCCGTGAAGCGGCCCGACCGAGCCGCGCGCGGCGTCGAGCCGATCGGCTTCCTCGAGAGCGCGCGGGTTGATCGTGATCAACGCGTTGATCGCAGGCCCCTTCTTGTCATAAGCGGCGATCCGGTCGAGATAGGCCTCGACGAGCTGCCGCACGGTCAAGGCGCCGGACCGGTACGCATCGTGGACGTCGGCAATCGTGGTCTCGGCGATATTATAGGCCATGGCCTCTTGTCTCCTTTGGCGCCACCGCGCTAGGTAGCCCGAAATCATCGGAATTGCTAACCGCGTGCAAACCAACGAGTCGTCAGCGATGCGCACGAGACAGAGCGGGCTTGGGGTCGTCGTTTTCGCGCTTGCGTGCTGCGCGGGCGCGTCGGCCGGCGCGGAGCAAGGCAACTACAAAGTCGGCATCCTCTCGCCGTTGGCGCCCCCACCGGATGCAAGCCCGCTGGGCCAGGCGCTGATCAAGCGCCTTGGCGAGCATGGCGACGTGCTCGGCAAGAACCTCGTCTTCGAGGAGCGCGGCGCCGAGGGTCATCTCGACCGGCTTCCCGCGCTCGCCCGCGACCTGCTGGCCGCCAAGGTCGACGTCATTCTGACAATGAGCTATCCCGCCGCTCTTGCCGCGCAACGCGCCACCGCCACGGTCCCGATCGTCGTCTTCCTGGCGGGCGATCCGGTCCGCACCGGCATGGTCAAAAGCCTGGCCCAACCCGGCGGCAATATCACCGGGTTGTCCGAGGTCGCGGAGGAGTTGTCGGCGAAACGCCTCGAGATTCTCAAGGACGCCGTGCCGAGCATCAAGAACGTGGCGATGCTGTGGAACGCCGACGATCTCGGCATGAGCCTGCGCGAACAGGCGGCGGACGCTGCCGCGCAGCGTCTCGGCATCAGTGTCGAGTCACTGGGCGTGCGCGCGCCCGACGATTTCAACGACGCGTTCGAAACCATGGACAAGGATCCGCCAAATGCGATCCTCATGGTGTCGGATGCGCTCACCACGCTCAATCGCAAGCGCGTCTACGATTATGCAGCCGCGCACCGGCTGCCGGCGATTTACGAATACGACAATTACGTGAAGGAAGGCGGCCTCATGTCCTATGGGCCCGACCAGCCTGCCATGGCGGCAACCGCCGCCGACCTGATCGACCGGATCCTCAAAGGCGCCAAGCCAGCGGACCTGCCGCTCGAACAGCCGACCCGATTCGTCTTCGCGCTGAATCTCAAGACTGCGAAGGCGTTGGGGTTGGACCTGCCGCAATCGGTCCTGATCCGCGCGGACGAAGTCATCGAGTAGATGGCAATCCACGTCGCGCTCACCCACAAGACGCGCTATGGCTTCGACCGGCCGGTGTGGATCGGGCCGCACACGATCCGCCTCAAGCCGGCACCGCATTGCCGCACGCCGATCCGCGACTACTCGCTCGACGTGACGCCGCAGCCGCAAACGTTCCATTGGCAACAGGACCCGCAATCGAATTTTGTCGCGCGCTGCGTCTTTTCCGAGCCGGCGACGGAACTGCTGATCGGCGTCGCGCTCACGGCCGAGATGGTGGCGATCAACCCGTTCGACTTCTTCATCGAGCCCGAGGCGCAGTATTTTCCCTTCGCCTATACGCCCTCGCTTGCGCGCGAGCTTGGCCCTTCGCTCGAATGCGAGGCGCAAGGTCCGCTGATGACCGCATTCCTGGCCGAACTCGACCGTTCGCCGGTCGGCACCATCGATTTCCTGGTGGCGCTCAACCGGTTCGTGCGGGACCGCGTCGCCTATATCCGCCGGCTGGAGCCCGGGCTGCAAAGCTGCGAAGAGACGCTGCGGCTCGGAAGCGGATCATGCCGCGACAGCACCTGGCTCCTGGTGCAAGCGGCGCGGCATTGCGGGATCGCGGCACGGTTCGTGTCGGGATATCTGATCGAGCCGGTGCCGGAGCGGTGCGACCTCCATGCCTGGGCGGATGTCTATCTGCCGGGCGCCGGCTGGGTGGGTCTCGATCCGACCTCGGGCCTTCTCGCGGGCGAGGGCCACGTCCCGCTCGCCTGCTCGTCGGATCCGTTGAGCACCGCCCCCGTCACCGGCAGCGTCGCGCCCTGCACGGTCGACTTTTCGCACGAGATGATTTTGAGGCGCCTTGCGCCATAGCGTTCAGGCCACGAGACGGTTGCGTTGCGCGCCGAGGCCTTCGACCTCGGCTTCCATCACGTCGCCGACCTTGAGGAAAAAGCCGAGCTGCATGCCGATGCCGTTGGGCGTGCCGGTCGAGATGATGTCGCCCGGCTCGAGCGTCAGCTGCCGCGATACATGCGACACCTGCTCTTCGGGAGAGAAGATCATCTCGCGCGTCGAGGCATCCTGGCGCGTCTCGCCATTGACCTTGAGCGTGAGGCGCAGGTCGTGACAATCGCGCACGAAAGCCCGCGGCACGATATAGGGACCGAGCGGCGCGAACGTGTCGTGGCACTTGCTGCCGAACCAGTCGGGGCCGGGGACCGTCAATTCGCCGGGCTTGCGGAAATCGCGCACCGTCACGTCGTTGGCGGTGAGGAACCCCGCGACGCAGTCGAGCGCGCGCGCCTCCGGTATCGCCTTCGCCCGCGTGCCGATGACGAGCGCCAATTCCACTTCCCAGTCGATCTTGTCATACCCTTCGGGCTTCAGGACGTCGTCATAAGGGCCGATGACCGCGCTCGAGCTTTTCTCGAACATGTTGGGCCTGGCGCCGGGCGGAACCTCCTCGCGGCCTTGGCGGCCGGGGCGCGGATAATTGATCGCGGCATAGAGCATCTTCGGCGGCCGCGGCACCGGCGCGAGGAAGGCGAGGGTCGCGAGCGGCGCCGATGCCCCGCGCCAGAAATCACTGTTGAGCCCTTCACCGGCCGCAAACGCCACGAATTCCTGCAGCACCGTGAAATTGGCCTCCCAGTCGCCGAGGAGATCGAGCATCGAGGGCGCCCGAAGCTGCCGCCGCCGCGGCGAGCCTGCGCCCCAAAGCTGCAGCGCGCGGTCGAGCGAAAGCGCACGGTCGTCCATCACCAGCGCCACGAAGGGCGGGCTTCCGGCGCTCGACACCGTCGCCAGCTTGAACGCTTCGCTCATCCCCATCCTCCCGCCCCTTAGCCCCGGCGTCCGTGTTATACTATGCCGCCAGCGCCAACAAGGAGCGGACCATGCGGGCCCTTAGGAATCAGTGGTATTGCGCCGCGTTGTCGAAAGAGATCGGGCGCACGCCGCTCGCGCGCACCTTTCTCGGCGAGCCCGTGGTGATGTACCGCGCAAGCGATGGAGCCGCCGTCGCGCTCGAGGATCGCTGCTGCCACCGTCGCGCGCCGCTCTCGCGCGGCGCGGTCGAAGGCGACAATCTTCGCTGCGGCTATCACGGCCTGCTCTACGAGCCGGGCGGGCAAGTGATCTGGGCGCCGGGTCAGGACAAGCTGCCGCCCGGGGCGCGGGTACGGCGCTATCCGCTGACCGAAAAGCATGGCTGGACCTGGATCTGGATGGGCGACCCCGCTTTGGCCGATCCCGAAGCCGCGCCCGCGTTCCATTGGTATGACGCGCCGGGCTGGGCGAGCGTTGGCTCGTGCCTGCCGGTCAAGGCCAACTATCTCTTGCTGGTCGACAATTTGCTCGACCTGTCGCATCTCGCGTTTTTGCATATCAAGACGATCGGCGCGGGTGACGACACGGCCCCGGAGCTGACTTGGGAACGCGGCCCCAACTTCGTGCGCGGAACCAGGATCGCGCGCAACCTGTCGCCGTCCACGCGTCAGCTCGCCCAGGGCGACAATCTCAAGACCGACACAACCAAGATCATGACCTTTACGCCGCCGGCCATTGTCGTGATCGAGATCAATACC
>DATJLY010000088.1:0-3095 GCA_035509095.1 Allostellaceae bacterium
TCCCGATCTCACCATCATCGCCGCGCATCCCGGTTGGCCTTGGGTCGATGAAATGACCGCGGTGGCCCTGCACAAGGGCAATGTGTTCTGGGAGATGTCGGGCTGGGCGCCCAAATATTTCCCGGCGCAGCTCAAGACCGACATCCGCTCGCGCCTGCAGGACAAGATCATGTTCGGCAGCGACTATCCCAGCATCCCCTATGACCGCCTGTTCAAGGAATGGCACGAGCTCGGATATTCCGACGCCGTGATGGAGAAGATTTTTCACGGCAACGCCGAGCGCATCCTGGGGCTGTGAGGGCAGGTTTGGTGCGTCCTTCGACTGCGCTTCGCTTCGCTCAGGATGAGGGCCGGCGTACCACCTTCCTCATCCTGAGCGAAGCGCGAAGCGCGTAGTCGAAGGACATCCCGCCCGTGACGAGCCTGCTCATCGTGCTGGCGATGCCGGATCAAGTCATCGCCGCCTATAAAGACGCGTTGATGGCCCATTTCCCCGGCCTCGAGATCAGCGCGGTCAATCATCGCGACAAGATCGGCCCTTATATCGGCCGCGCCGAAATCCTGGTCACGTTCGGCGCAATGATGGCGGACGAGGTCTATGCCCAGGCCCCGAACCTCGAATGGGTGCAGGCGCTCGGCACCGGCGTCGACCGCATCACGGATCAGCCCTCGCTCGGCCGCCACGTCATCGTCACCAACGTCGCGGGCATTCATGGGCCCCCGGTGGCGGAAGCCGCGATCGGGTCCATGCTGGCGCTTGCCCGCAATGTCCCGCGTTCCGTGCGCGCGCAGGACCGCGGCCGCTGGGATCGGTTCCCGGCGCGGCTCATCGACGGCAAGACCGCGGTCATCTATGGCATCGGCGTCATCGCCGAGGCGCTGGCGCCGCGGCTCAAGGCGCTGGGCATGCGCGTCGTCGGCGTGAGCTCGGCGCCGCGCCGGCTTCCGGGCTTCGATCTCATGGTCCCGCGGGAACAGCTCGTCGACGCGCTGCGCGAGGCGGATCATTTCGTGCTTTTGACCCCGCACCGGCCCGGGACCGAAGCCAGCATCGGCGACACGGAATTCGCCGCGATGAAGCGCGGCGGCTTCTTCATCAATCTGGGCCGCGGCGAGACCGTCGATGACGAGGCGCTGGTGCGGGCGCTCGGCGACGGGCGCCTCGCCGGCGCCGCGCTCGACGTGTTCTCGGTCGAGCCGCTTCCCGAGGAGCATCCGTTCTGGTCGATGCCGAACGTGATCGTCACGCCGCATCTGGGCGGCTTTTACGATGAGTATCCCGCTCGCGCGCTGCCGGTGGTGGAGGAGAATCTGCGCCGTTTCCTTGCCGGCGACCGCGAGCATATGATCAACGTCGTGCAACGCGGGGAGCGAACCCTATGAGCGAAAGCAACGAGCGCCTCAACACGCCCATCTCGACGGCGGAGCTCGAACGCCGCTGGCATCTCGTGCGCCGCGCCATGGAGGACCGCAAGATCGACGCCCTGGTGATGCAGGCGAACAACGATTTCATGGGCGGCTATGTGAAGTATTTCACGGACCTCCCGGCGACCAACGGCTATGCCTTCACGGTCGTGTTCCCGCGCGATGAGGGGATGAGCGTGATCGGGCAGGGGCCTTTGGGCATGGACCGCAAGCTGCCGCCCGAAGGAGACGGGGTGCGGCGCGGCGTCGCGCGCATGATGACGGTGCCGGCCTATTCCTCCGCGCCCTTCACGCGCGACTATGATGCCGAGCTTGCCGAAAAATCGCTCGAACGGTACGGCGGCGCCACGATCGGGCTCGTCGGCACCGGCGCCTTGAACCACGCCTTCGTCGAGCGGCTGAAAAGCGGCCGGCTTTCGAACGCGCGCTTCGTCGAAGCGTCGGACATGGTCGACGAGATCAAGGCGGTGAAAAGCGCCGAGGAATTGGCGCTGCTGCGCCGCACCGCCGCGATGCAGGACAAATGCATGGAGGCGGCCTTTGCCGCCGTGAAGCCGGGCCTCACCGACCTCCAGGTGGCGGCGGTGGCGGAAAAAGTGGGCCACGATTATGGCAGCGAGCAGGGATTGTTCATGGCTGCCTCGGGGCCGGTCGGCACCGCGGCCGTGATGGCGAACCGCCACACCCAAGGCCGCGTCATCCGCGATGGCGACCAGTTCACGTTGCTGGTCGAAAGCAACGGTCCCGGCGGCTTCTATTGCGAGCTGGGCCGCACCTGCGTCCTCGGCAAGGCGTCGCAGGAGATGAAGGACGAGTTCGCCTTCGTGCTCGAGGCGCGCAAATTTACGATGTCCATGATGAAGCCGGGCGCGCGCTGCAAGGACATCTGGGATGCCTATAACGACTTACTCCGCCGCAACAAGCGGCCCGAGGAAAAGCGCCTCCATTGCCATGGCCAGGGCTATGACATGGTCGAGCGGCCGCTCGTACGCTTCGACGAGACGCTGCCGGTCGGCGCCGACATGGTGTTCTCCTGCCACCCGACCTGGGTCACCGAACGCACCTATAGCTGGGCCTGCGACGATTTCCTGATCGGCCGCGACGGCGTCCAGCGTCGGCACCAGTTCCCCGAGACGATCGTCGAGCTGGGCTAGAAATGCCAACCAACAGCGTCATGGCCGGGCTTGACCCGGCCATCCATGTTTTGCCGGCGTCCGTCGCGTGACGTGGATGCCCGGGTCGAGCCCGGGCATGACGAATAAATATGAAGGGAGAAACGACATGTCGTCAGACCTTTCCCGCCGCACAATCCTTGCCGGCCTCGCGGCCGCGGCGCTGCCGCTCGCCGGGCACGCGGCCGACGAGAAGCGGATCAAGAACCGCATCGACGTGCATCACCATTTCCTTCCTCATGACTACATGGCGGAGGAGCACAAGCGGATCCCCGAATTCAAGCACAGTCTCGGCGATCTCGCTCTGAGCTGGACGCCCGAGCAGGCGCTCGAAATGATGGACAGGAACGGCATCGAGATCGCGATCGGCTCCATCTCGACGCCGGGCGTGTGGTTCGGCGACGTGGCCGCGGCGCGGCGCCTCTCCCGCGAATGGAACGAGGCGGGAGCGAAAACGGTGCGCGACCATCCCGGCCGGTTCGGCCTGTTCGCGACCGT
>DATJLY010000089.1:0-6575 GCA_035509095.1 Allostellaceae bacterium
CACGCCGTTTCTCCAACGCGTGCGCCAGCATCGCCATAAGCGCCGGCGCGTCTTGCCATGCCACCTCGACCGCGAACACCGCGACGCGGGCGCGCCACGCGGGCGGAAGTCGGACCGCGTCCTTCTCGGTCGTGACGAGCCGCGCGCCCGCCCTTGCGGCATCCTCGGCAAGCCGGAGGAGGTCGCCTTCGGCATAGACGTGATGGTCGGCAAAGCCACAGCGCGCGATGACGGGGGCGCCCGTCTCGGCGAGCGTGCGGAAGAATTTTTCCGGTCGCCCGATGCCAGCAAAGGCGATCACCGGCTGATCGCGCGGCACGCCCGCCGTCGGCCGCAGCCGCGCGGACAGCACCGGCGTCGGCGCGACGAGGGGTGCCACCGCCGCTTCGTCCTCGCCCATCAGCACGACCGCGTCGGCGCGCTTCAGCGCCGTCGCGACCGGCTCGCGCAGCGGCCCCGCCGGCATCACGCGGCCATTGCCAAGCCCATAGGCGCCGTCGATCACCAGCAAGGACAGATCCTTCTCGAGGCCGGGATTCTGGAATCCGTCATCCATGAGGATGAGGCTC
This sequence comes from Allostellaceae bacterium, assembly GCA_035509095.1. Classification (GTDB taxonomy): domain Bacteria; phylum Pseudomonadota; class Alphaproteobacteria; order ATCC43930; family CGMCC-115725; genus DATJLY01. Next base: position 570 of record DATJLY010000089.1, read on the forward strand.
GCGCCGGCCGCGATCGCCGCTTGCGCGCCGGCCGCGCGGTCGCGCGCGATCCAGGTCGGCGCCGTGCGCACCAGCAGAAGCGGCTCGTCGCCCACCTCGGCCGCGTCGTGGCGCGCGGGATCGACCCGAAGCGGGCCGCGCGCCCTGCCGCCATAGCCGCGGCTCAGGAGATGGGGGCGGGCGCCCCGTTCCGCCAAGAGCCGCGCCAGGCTCAGCACGACCGGCGTCTTGCCAGCGCCGCCCGCGACAAGGTTGCCGACGCAAATGACGGGAACCGGCGCGCGCCACGGCCGCGTCAGCGCGCGCCGCGCCGTGCCGGCCGCCGCATGGGCCCAGGCAAGGGGTCCCAAAAGGTCCGCGACGAGACCGGGGCGCGCCCAGAAATCAGGCGCAGGCGGCGGCTTCATGCGGCGCGAGACGGTCGAGCCAGGGGCCAAGCCGCGCCATCACCGCGTCGAGCACGTCGCGGTTGTGCGCCGCGACGCCCGCCGCCGCGGCCGCACGCGCGGCGCGCTCCACCGGGTCTGCGAGAAGCCGGCCGATCCCGGCCGCGAGGCTCGGCCCGTCGCTCACGGTGAGGGTCGCGCCCACGCTTGCAAGCGCGCGCGCCATCGCGGCGCAATTGGTCATGTCCGGCCCATGCAGGATGGCGCAATCGAGCAGCGCCGCCTCGAGCGGGTTGTGGCCGCCTTTTCGCGTGATCGAGCCGCCGACGAAAGCGATGCCGGCAAGCCGGTAGAAAAGCCCCATCTCGCCCAGCGTGTCGGCGAGATAGATGTCGGTCGCAGGCTCGATCGTCATGCCGCGCGAGCGCCGCGCCACGCGCAGCCCGCGCCCGCCGAGCATCGCCTCGATCGCGTCGCCGCGCGCCGGATGGCGCGGCGCGATGATGGTGAGGAGGCCGCGATGCTCGAGCGCGAGGGCGCGGTGCGCATAGGCCGCGACTTCCTCTTCGCCTTCGTGCGTGCTGGCGGCGAGCCAGAGCGGCCGGCCGGCGCATGGGGCGGCGAGCGCCGCGAATTGATCCTCCGCGACGGCAAGGGGCGCGGCGGCGGCCTTCAGATCGCCGACGGTCGCGGCATCCGACGCGCCGAGGCGCGCAAACCGTTCGGCCTGTGCCGCGTCCTGCGCGAGGCACAGATCGAAGCTTGCCAATAACGGGCCGATGAGGCCCGGCACGCGCCGCCAGCGCGCGAACGAGCCGGCGGACATGCGCCCGTTCAAGAGCAGCAGCGGGATGCCGCGCGCGCGCGTCTCGACGATGAGATTGGGCCACAACTCGGACTCGACCCAGATCGCGAGGTCGGGGCGCCAATGCGCGAGGAACCGCTTGACCGCGCCGGGCCGGTCGATCGGCACGTATTGATGCCAGGCGCGATCGGCCGGCAGCCGGCTCGCAAGGAGCCGCGCCGATGTCACCGTCCCGGTCGTCACCAGCACGTGAAGCCGCGGCCGCTCGACGAGAAGCCGGTCGATCAGCGACAGCATGGAGACGGCCTCGCCCACGCTTGCCGCGTGGACCCACACGAGCGGCCCGGCCGGCCGCGGGCGCGAGGCGTGCCCCGCCCGCTCGGCGAACCGGTCCGGGTCCTCTTTGCCGCGGGCAAGCCGGCGCGAGAGGTAAAGGCCGATCGCGGGACCAAGCGCCACGCTCAGCGCGCGGTAGGCGGCCATCGCCGCGCTCATCCGCGACCTCCGGCGGCGCGGCGCTGAGCGCGCCATTCGTGCCGCGCAAGGGTGCCGGGGCCGACCGAGTCGCATCCGACCTGGCGGTCCGCCTCGGCGGTCAGCGCGTTCATCCGCGCCTCGATGAGGGCGCGCCACTCGGCGGCGTCCCCCTCGTCAAGCCGTTCCGGCACGCGGATCGGCTCGCCCCACAGGAACACCCCGCGCGAGAACGGCAAGGCCAAGTGGAAGCGATCCCAGCTCGCCAGGATGCGGCGGCGGCTCGTCGCGTAGGTCATGGGCAGGATCGGCGCCCGCGCGAGGCGCGCCGCGGCGACGATGCCCTCGCTCGCGCGCATGGCGGGGCCGTTCGGCCCGTCCGGCGTGATCCCGACCGACGCGCCCGCGCGGACATGGCGCACCATGGTCCGAAGCGCCGCGCCACCGCCCGAATTGGTCGAGCCCTCGATCGAGCCGATGCCGAAATAGGCGACCGCGTCGGCGATGATGCGGCCGTCGCGATGCTGCGACATCAGCATGTAGAGCGGCCCGCGCCGCGCCCACATCAGCGGCAGCAGCAGCATCCGCCCGTGCCAGAAAGCGACGATGACCGGCTGCCCTGCCGCCAGCAGCGCGTCCGGCCGCTCGCCGCCGACCACGGTCCAGCGGCTCGTCACATAGACGAGGCGGATATAAAGCTGCAGCAGCCAGCACAGCGCCTTGCGGCTCGCCTCGCTGCGAAGCCACCGGCGCAGCCATGCCATCGCTCAGGCCCTGGCCTCGGCCGCGTCCGCCTGATCGGCGAATTGCAGCGCATGGAGCCGGGCATAGGCGCCGTTGCGGCGCAGAAGCTCGGCGTGGGTTCCTGACTCGATGACCCGGCCCGCATCGATGACATGGATCAGGTCGGCATCGATCACGGTGGAGAGACGATGGGCGATGACGACGCAGGTGCGCCCGCGCATCAGCGCCCGGAGCGCAGCCTGGACCTGGCGCTCGGATTCCGTGTCGAGCGCCGAGGTGGCTTCGTCGAGCAGCAGGATGGGCGCGTCTTTCAGCATCGCGCGCGCGATGGCGATGCGCTGGCGCTGACCGCCTGAAAGCTTGACGCCGTGCTCGCCTGCCGGCGTGTCATAGCCTTGCGGCAGCGCGCGGATGAACGCGTCGGCCGCGGCGCCGCGCGCGGCGTGCTCGATCGCGTCATCGTCGGCGCCGAAACGGCCATAGGCGATGTTGGCGCGCATGCTGTCGTCGAAAAGGGTCACCTCCTGGCTCACCAGCGCGATCGCGCCGCGCAAGGAGGCAAGCGTCACGTCGCGCACATCGGCGCCGTCGATCCGCACCGCGCCCGAGCCCACATCGTAAAAGCGCGGCACGAGATTGAGGATCGTGCTTTTGCCGGCGCCCGACGCGCCCACGAGCGCCACGGTCTTGCCGGCCGGCACCACGAGATCGAGCCCGCGCAGCGCCTCGGCGCCATTGGCATAGGCGAAGCTCACATCCTCGAAGCGGATCTCGCCGCCTTTGACTTGCAGCGGCTTCGCGTCGGGCCGCTCGCGGATCTCGGGCTCGATGTCGAGGATCGCGAAGATGCGCTCGGCGCCCGCCAGCCCCTCTTGCAGGCTGACATTGAGGCCGGCGAGGTTCTTCATCGGCTGATACGCCAAGAGCAGCGCGGTGACGAAGGAAAAGAACGTCCCCGGCGTCCGCACGCCCTCGATGACTTGATGGCCGCCATAGAGGATCACGAGCCCGACCGCGACGCCGCCCAGCGTCTCCATCAGCGGCGAGGGAATCGACCGCGTGCGCGCGGCGCGCTCGACCAGGCGGAACAGGCTTTCGATGAGCCGGCTCGCGCGCCCGATCTCATAGGCCTCCATGCCATAGGCCTTGACGTGGCGCGCGCCCTGAAACGTCTGGTTCAGCAGGGTCATGAACTGACCCGCTTCGGCCTGGGTGTCGGCGGAGACGCGCCGCATGCGTTTCCCGACCTTGCTGATCGGCCGCAAGGCGAGCGGAAAGGTGACGAACGCGATGAGCGCCAGGAGCCAGTCCTGATAGACCATGAGGACGACGAGGAAGACCGCCGTCACCGCTTCCTTGCCGAGGCCCGCGAGCACGTTGGTCGCGGCCGCGCGCAGGATCTGCGCATCGTTGGTGAAGCGGGCGACCAGGGTGCCGGTCGGATGGGCATGGAAGAACGCCAGATCCGCGCGCATGAGGCGGGCGAAGAGGGCGCGCTGAATGTCGGCCACGACGCGCTGCCCCACCGTCGTCATCAGCACCGCCTGGGCGTAGTTGGCGATGCCCTTGACGAAGGCAAGCGCGATCACCGCGACCGGGATCACGACGAGAAGCCGCTCGTCCTTGTCGACGAAGACGCGGTCGAGCATCGGCTGCATCAGCCAGGCATTGGCCGCGGTCGCCCCGGCCATCACCGCCATCCCGACAAAGGACAGCAGCATGCGGTTCTTGTGCGGCCACAGGAAGTCACGCACCAGCCGCCGCATCAGCGGCAGCGTCTTTTCCCCGAACCCAACATTCGTCGTGCCCTTGGCGCCCAATCCGGCCTACCCCTGTGGCGCGGCAATTCTAGCCGCCGCGGCAGCGGGCCGCAAAGCGACGAACGGCGGCTCAGCTTCCCGCCACGGTCATCCCGTCGATGCGCAGGGTCGGCGAATCGATGCCGGTGCGGAACACGAGGTCGTTCGCCGCCGTGAGGTTCAGGAACATGTCCTTGAGGTTTCCGGCAATGGTCATCTCGCTGACCGGAAAGGCGAGCTGCCCATGCTCGATCCAGAAGCCGGCGGCGCCGCGGCTATAGTCGCCGGTGACGCCATTGATGCCCATGCCCATGAGCTCGGTGACATAGAAGCCGCGATCGATCTCGCGCAGCAGGTCGGCCTGGGTCGTGCCGCCGGGCTCGAGCCAGAGATTGGTAGGCGAGGGGCCCGGCGGGCCGCCGGTGCCGCGGCTCGCATGCCCGGTCGAGGTGAGGCCAAGCTGGCGCGCCGACGCGAGGTCGAGCAGCCAGGTCTCGAGCACGCCATCGGCGACGATGGCCCGGCGGGCGTTCTTGACGCCTTCGGCGTCGAATGGCTTTGACCGCACGCCGCGCCGTTTGTGCGGGTCGTCGATGATCGAGACGCCGCGCGGGAAGATTTGCTGCCCGCGTTTCTCCTTGAGGAAGCTGGTGCCGCGCGCGACCGAAGGGCCGCTGATCGCGCCCACCAGATGGCGCAGCATCGAGCCCGCGACGCGCGGATCATAAACGACCGGCACGCGGCAGGTCGCCACTTTGCGCGCACCGAGCCGGCGCACCGCCCGCTCGCCCGCGCGCTTGCCGATGACGGCCGACGCTTCGAGGTCGCCCGCATGGGCGGCGCTCGAGAAATCGTAGTCGCGCTCCATCTTGGTGCCTTCGCCCGCCAGCACCGCGACGCTGACCCCGTGGCCGGTGCCGGCATAGGTGCCGGCAAAACCATTCGACGCCACGATCGCGACGCGCGAGCGGCTCCAGCTTGCCTCCGCACCTTCGGAATTGGTGATGCCCGGCACGGCGCGCGCGGCTTCCTCGGCCGCGGCGGCGCGCGCGATCAGCGCTTCGGCCGACGGCTCCGCGGGATCGACCAGGTCGAGATCGGGCCACTCGCGCGCCAGCTGCTCGGGCGCGGCGAGCCCGCAATAGGGGTCTTCCGGCACCGCGCGCGCCATCGCGACCGCGCGCTCGACCAAATCGGCGAACCGCTCGGGCGTGCGCTCGTTGGAAGAGACGGTCGCCTGATGCTTGCCGATGAAGACGCGCAGGCCGAGATCATATTCCTCGGACCGTTCGAGCTTTTCGATCTGGCCAAGGCGCTGAGCATGCGAAAGCGAGGCGCCTTCGAACAGCACCGCGTCGGCCGCGTCGGCGCCCGCGCGCCGGGCGCTGGCGATGAGGTCGCCCAAAAGCGAAAGAATGTCGAGCGGCTGCGCCATGAGTGGGGGTCCCGAACCAGATGAGGCACCAGCGAATATGGTGAGGAAAGGGCGGTCACGCCAGCCTCGACCGGTCTCGCGCCTGCGAGATCACAAAGGCGTCAATGGGGCGGCGTGTTCTTGTGGCGCCGGCCGCCGATTGCCACATAATTGACCATGTTTCGCTGGGTCGCGCCTCTTATCGCCCTGATCCTCGCCGCGTGCGCCGGGCCGCCACCGCCCCAGGCCATGGCGCCCTATGACGGCGACTGCACCTCGGCCACGTGCAACGGCCACCTCATGTCGAATTACGGCGGCATGACCGGCCCCTGATCCCCAACGCAAACCCTCTCCTCCAATGGAGGAGAGGGCAGGGTGAGGAGG
>DATJLY010000090.1:0-6304 GCA_035509095.1 Allostellaceae bacterium
TCTCGCTCGCCAGGATCACCACGAAGATGATGCCTTGCAAAACCAGCACGGACGCGTCGGGCATGTCGAGGCGGCGCTGCAGCAGCCCGCCGCTCGCGCCGATCCCGCCGAAGAGGACGGCGACAGGGATCACCGCGAGCGGGTTCTGCCGCGCGATGAAGGCGACCAGGATCCCGGTGAAGCCATATCCCGCAGCGATCGAGGCGCTGGCGCGCGACTGAACCGCGGCGACTTCGACCATGCCGGCGAGACCCGCCGCGGCGCCGCCGAGCCCGGTCACGATCATCAGGATGCGCGCGACCGGCAGTCCCGCCAGCCGCGCCGCGCGCGGATTGCCGCCCACCATCCGCGCCGCGAACCCGAACGTGGTGTGATAGAGCAGGATATAGGTCAGGATGCAGAACACGATGCCATAGACGAGGCCCCAATGGACCTCCATGCTGCCGATATTGCCGATCATGTCGGCGTCCGGCAGCGCGGCGGTCGCGGGCTTGTTGAGGCTCCCCGGATCGCGCATCACGCCTTCGACGACATGGTTCAGGATCGCGATCGCGATGTAGGTCAGAAGCAGAGTGGAAATCGTCTCGTTGACGCCTCGCCAATGGCGTAGCGCGCCCGCCATGGCGATCCAGGCGGCGCCGGCGCCCATGCCCACCAGCGCCATGACGAGCTGCACGACCAAAGGCGGCGCAGCGGCGGCAAGGGGAAGCCCCGCCGCGATCGAGGCGAGCGCGCCGATGACGAACGCGCCTTCGCCGCCGATGATCATGAGCCCGGCCTGGGCCGGCAACGCAGTGCACAGCGCCGTCAGGATCAGCGGCGCGGCGCGGGTGAGCGTGTTCTGGACCGAGAACCACGATCCGACCGAACCGATGACCATGTCGCTATAGACGTCGAGCGGATTGACGCCGCTCAGCGCGACGAAGCCGCCGAACAGCACGAGTGACACGATCAGCGCGCCCAGAGGGATCAGCACCGCCTCGGCGGCGCGGCCGATCCCCTCTCGATGTCGGGACGCGAGCGGCGACGCGGAGGGGCCGGCGCCCGTCGATATGCTCGCTGCTATTTGATCAGCCATGGCCGGCACTCGTCACGCCGGCAGCGCGCCCGAGACCCCCTCGACCAGGAAATGCATCGCCTCGAGCTTCTCATCGGTGGCATTGGTCTGGATCAGCTCGCTGCCCGCTTCGACCTGGATCTTCCCTTCATTGTCCTTCAACGGTCCCTTGAAGATGACATAGTCGCTGGCGGTCAGCTTCGCCTTCACGTCATCCGCATGCTTGCGCGCCTCGTCCGACACTTTCGGCCCGTAGGGCGATTGCTTGATGAGCCCTTCCTTGAACGCGCCGCGGTAGAAATTGGGGATCGGCTCGCCCTTCATCCACATGGTGACGAACTTGGGATAGAGGTCGGTCCAGTTCCATTCGGCGCCGGTCAGGTAGGCGGTGGGTGCGAGCTTGGCCTGGCTGCAATGGTAGCCGCAGATCATGGCGCCGCGTTGCGCCGCCGTCTGCACGACGACCTTCGGGCTGTCGACATGCATGGTGATCACGTCGATGCCTTGATCGACCATGCTGTTGGTCGCCTCGGCCTCTTTGACGGGAAGCGACCAGTCGCCGGTGAAGATGAGCTGCGTCGTGGCGTTCGGATTGACGAGCCGGGCGCCCAAGGTGAACGCATTGATGTTCTGCAGCACCTGCGGGATGGGCTTGGCCGCGACGAAACCCAGCTTCCCGGACTTCGACGCATAGCCCGCGACGATGCCGTTGATGTACTGCGCCTCGAAGATATAGCCGAAATAGCTGCCGATGTTCTTCGGGTCCTTGTCGGTCCAAAGGCCGCCGGCGTGCTCGAACGTGACCTTCGGGTATTTCACCGCCTCTTTCAGGATGTAGGGATCGAAATAGCCGAACGAGGTCGGGAACAGGAGGCCGGCGCCGTCGAGATTGATCATGCTCTCCATGGTCTTCTCGACCTGATCCGTCTCGGGTATCCGCTCCTCTTCCACCACCTTCACGCCCGGCATCTTCTTGAGCGCGGCGGCGCCTTCGGCATGGGACTGGTTGTAGCCGAAATCGTCGCGCGGCCCGACATAGATGAAGCCGACCACCGCGCTGTCGGCGGCGCGAGCCCCTTTCAGCGGCAGGCTGGCGGCCACGGCGGTGCCGCCCAATCCGGCGAGGACAGCGCGGCGAGGCAGGATGGTGCGGTTTGACATGGAAAGCTCCCTTCGGGCTGTCGCGATCGAAAGAGGGCGCGAGCGCCAGCGCGCTGCCTCAGTACCCTCCTTGGCAAGTCTCGTGCCATGTGCGCCGCGTCCGCGAAGACCGCGCCGCACCGCGATTTCGCGGCGCGCCGCTGCCGACGACGGTCAGGCAACGCGCACGACACGAGCAAGTGATGCTCAAAAAGAGGGCAGGATTGCAGTCATTGTACACAATCCGCGATACCATCACGGACGTGCCGACGTGGCGCGGGCTTTGCAAGCGTGGCAAAGCGAATGGACGACATAGCCCCCTCTGCGCAGACCCGCGCGGTCCCCGAGACCCGGTCGGACGCCCTGCGCCGACAACTCGCCGACGAAATCATCACCGGTCAGCTTCGCCCCGGCGAACGGCTGGACGAGCGCGAGCTGGCCGCGCGCTTCGGCTTGTCGCGAACGCCGGTACGCGAGGCGCTGCGGCAGCTTGCGGCCATCGGCCTTGCCGACCTGCGACCCCATCGCGGCGTCATCGTCGCCCGGCCCGACGACAGCCATCTGGCCGAAACCTTCGAGCTCATGGCCGACCTCGAAAGCCTGTGCACGCGCTACGCCGCGATGCGCATGAGCGCCACCGAGCGGCGCGAGCTCGAGGCATGCCACTTGTCGTCGGGAGAATTCGTCCGCCGTGGCGACCGCGAACGCTATGCCGCGCACAATACCGAGCTGCACGAGCTGATCTATCGCGGCAGCCACAACCGCGTGCTCGAGCAGACGGCGCAAGCGCTGCGCCGCCGGCTCGCGCCCTATCGGCGCGGACAGTTCGCCATGCTGGGGCGGCTCGCCCTGTCGTTTGCCGAGCACGACCGCGTCGTCAGCGCGATCGTGCGCGGCGATGCCGCCTCCGCGGCCGCAGCGATGCACGCGCATGTCGCGACGGTCAGCATCGCATCGGCCGATTACGTCGCCGGGCGCTCGCTGGGCACGGCGGAGGCGACGGGCTGACCGGGCATCCCTGCGCCGGTAGGGATACCCGACGCCTCGCAAAATGCCGTCGCGATCGCCGCGAGCAAGGGTTCCGAGAACGCGCGCCCGATAAGGGTCACGCCAAACGGCAGGCCGGCGGCGGTAAAGCCGCTCGGCACGGCGATCGCCGCGAGGTCCATCAGATTGACGAAATTGGTGTAGGTGCCGAGGTTGGCGTTGAGGGCGATCGGATCGCGCTCGATGTCGGCGACGCGATAGATGGTGGGCGCCGTCGGCACCAGCAACAGCGCCGTCCCGTCGAGCGCGGCCATGGCGCGCGAGCGCAATCCCGCCATTCGGACGCGGGCACGATAGACGTCGGCGGCGGCGGCGTTGCGGCCACGCTCGATGATCTCGCGCGTCACCGGCAGCACCGACCGCGGATGATCGCGCAAGAAATCGCCGACCGCCGCGACGCGCTCGGCGACGCCGGCATCGCTATAGAGGATCGCTCCGGTAGCGGCGAACGGCTCGAACGCGATATCGCGCCGCCTTCCGCCGATCGATTCGAGCCGCGCGACGGCCTCTCCAAACAACCGCTCGTACGGCGCGTCGCCAAAGAACCGCAAATCCTTTGCCGCAGGCACCGCGAAGTCGAAGCCCGCGGGCGTCAGAACGCGGTCTATCGCGTAGCCCTCGGGCGGCGTGCGCGAGAACGGATCGCGCTCGTCCGGTCCCGCCATCGCGGCCAGAACGCGCATCCCGTCCGCAACGCTCAAGGCCAGCACGGAGACGCAGTCGAGCGACTGGCAGGCGGGCACCACCCCTGCCGCGCTCGCAAGACCGATGGTCGGCTTCACGCCGACCACGTTGTTGAAGCCGGCGGGGATACGGCCCGATCCGGCGGTGTCGGTCCCGAGCGCGAAGGCAGCCATTCCCGCCGCCACCGCCACAGCAGAGCCCGAGCTCGATCCGCCGGGAATATAGGCGCCATCGATTGGGTTTCGCGGCACGCCATAAGGCGAGCGTACCCCGACGAGGCCGGTGGCGAACTGATCGAGATTGGTCTTGCCGATGACGATCGCGCCGGCGGCCTCGAGCCGCTCGACCGTCGCGGCCGATCGCGCCGGCAGATAGGCGAAGTCGGGACAGGCGGCCGTCGTCGGCAGACCGGCAACGTCGATATTGTCTTTGACCGCGAAGGGCATGCCGAAGAGCGCCATCCGCTCGGCGCCGTCCGCCGCCTTCATCGCATCGAGCCGACGCGCCCTTTCGCGCAGCGCGTCATCGCTCACGCGGCTGATCCAGACCGGATTGTCGGCGTCGGCTGCGATCCGTGCCAGGATCTCTTCGATCACGTCGGACGGCCGCACGGTTCCTGATGCGTAGCAGGCGCGCAACGCGTCGATCGTCAAGGTGGAAAAAGGCAAGGGCGGCACGAGTTGGCAGTTCCTCCGGTTCATCTGCAAGGAACGGGCCGACGCGCTTGCGACGCCACCCGCGTAGCGACCGACACGGACCGCTCAGCATCCATGCAAATTCTGCTCAGATTTTAGGCAACCTGTGTCATCGACGATTGTTGCATGCCGCTATCACCGCTCACAAATGCAACGCCCTCACGGCCTTGCGGGTCATGGCCCGTGCTTTGCAACGGTATACCCGGGAGTAACCTGGCAAGGACGCCATTCCATGAAACTTACTCACGCACTCTTGGGGGCAAGCGTGATCGTCGCGGCCGCCTCAGTCATGCCGCTCGCCCGGGCGGCCGACGATACAATAAAGATCGGCGTGCTCCATTCGCTGTCGGGAACCATGGCGATCAGCGAGACGACGCTCAAGGACACCGTGCTGATGATGGTGGACGACATCAACAAGAAAGGAGGCTTGCTGGGAAAAAAGGTCGAGGCCGTGGTTGTCGACCCGCGCTCGGATTGGCCGACTTTCGCCGAGAAGGCGAGCGAGCTGCTGGAGCAGGACCACGTCGCGGCGATCTTTGGCTGCTGGACCTCGGTCTCGCGCAAATCGGTGCTTCCGGTCATCGCCAAGGACAACGGTCTTCTGTTCTATCCGGTCCAGTATGAGGGCGAGGAATCCGAACGCGGGGTGTTCTACACGGGCGCCGCCCCCAATCAGCAGGCGATCCCGGCAGTCGAATATCTCATGAGCCCCGACGGCGGCTCGGTGAAGCGCTGGGTGCTCGAAGGCACCGACTATGTCTATCCGCGCACGACCAACAAGATCCTCCGCGCCTTCCTCCTTCAGAAAGGCGTCGCCGAGTCGGACATCATGGAGAACTACACGCCGTTCGGCTTCAGCGACTGGCAGACCGAGGTCGGCAAGATCAAGGCGTTCGGCGCCGGCGGCAAGAAGACGGCCGTGATCTCGACCATCAACGGCGACGCCAACGTCCCCTTCTATAAGGAGCTGGCAAACGAAGGCATCAAGGCTTCCGACATTCCCGTCATCGCCTTTTCGGTCGGCGAAGAGGAGCTGTCGGGCATGGACACGAAGAATCTCGTCGGCCATCTCGCGGCGTGGAACTATTTCGAGTCCGTGAAGACGCCCGAGAATGCCGCCTTCATCAAGCAATGGCATGCCTTCATCAAGAACGACAAGCGCACTACCAACGACCCGATGGAAGCGACCTATATCGGCTTCCACATGTGGTCGCAGGCGGTGATGCAGGCCGGCACCACCGACGTCGACGCGGTGCGGCAGGCCATGATCGGCCAAAGGGTGAAGAACCTGACCGGGTCGACCGCGATCATGCTGCCGAACCATCACCTGACGAAGCCCGTGCTGATCGGCGAAATCAGGGCCGACGGACAGTTCAACGTGGTCTACAAGACGCCGCCCGTGGCGGGCGAAGCCTGGGCCTCGAAATATCTCGCCGAGGACAAGGGCAAGGTCGCGAACTGGCTCTTCCCCTGGGTCTGCGAAAGCTGCACCACGCCGACCTACAAGGCTTACGAGTGACGCACGCGATGTCGCGCGCGTAATGTCCGGCCCGGCCCCTTCGGGGGCCGGGTCAACCATCTGGTTGCGCCGAGGTCCTCCCTTGACGAAAGCGCTGAGACTATTGCTGTTGATCGCGGCCCTCGTGCTGGCCCCGTCCATCGGAGCGAGCGCGCAAGGGAC
>DATJLY010000091.1:0-3199 GCA_035509095.1 Allostellaceae bacterium
TCACCAGCCGGCCGCGCTGCCCGGGCGCCGCGCCATAGGATATGCCCGCGAGCCGGCCCATCATCCACATCTGCGCGGCACAGCCATCGAAGAAGCGCAGCACAAGGAGCTCCGGGAACGAATGAGCGGCGGCGACCATGAACGCGATCGCCGAGGTGAGAAGCGGTCCCGCGATCATCACGATACGGCGCCCGAACCGGTCGATGACCCATCCCGACGGGATCGTCATCGCCAGATTGCCGAGCAGAAACGCGGTGACGACGCCGCTCGCGACGCCGAAGCTCACGCCGAACGATTTCGCAAGCGTCGGGATTGCCGGCACCGCGATGCCGTTGCCCACGGCGAGGACCAGCGCCGGCAGATAGGTCGACAGGACCGCGTCCCACGATACCGCCGCCCCTCCGCGGGATCGGGCGTCAACCTCGCTCATGCACCTGTACCAAAGGCCCCGCTACGAAGGCTAGTTATCGATGAACCCGCGGGCCGGTCAAGACGGTGATCATGCGCGTCTTGCATGCTATCCTCGGCGATGCCGAGCGGTGAGGGAGACGCATCATGAAGAATGGATTCCGCGTCTGGGATGTCGACACGCACATCAATCCCGGCGCCGACGTGCTCGACAAATATGTCGATCCCGGATTCCGGCCGCGGCTTTCCGAGCTCATGCCCTACAAGGCGGCGATCCGGTCGCGCGACGGGACCGGAGACGAGCGCTTCATCTACCGCTTCGACTACATGCCGTACGAGCGCACGCTCGGCGAGGCCGAGAAGCGCCCCGGCTCGCGCGATGAGCGGCAATGGCGCGGCGGGCGGCGCCCCAGCGCCGGCGTCGAGGACGACCGCGCCGACAATCGTGTCGGCGACATGGATATCGAGGGCGCGGACCGGCAATTCCTCGTGCCGTCGGCCTGGACCGCCGTCGTCGGCCATCCCGACGTCTCGATCGAGATCGCGCTGATCCGCGCCTTCCACCGGCACATGCAGGTTTTCTGCGGCGCGGCGCCCGAGCGGCTGAAAGGACCGATCGTCGCTTCGACCCGCGACGTCGGCGAGGCCGTGCGCGAAATCCGCGAGTGGGGAAAATCGAAATGGGCCGTCGCGGTGATGCCGCTTCTTCCCCCCAACGACCGGCCGGTCGACCATCCCGACCTCGAGCCGATCTGGCAGGCGGCGGCCGAGCACGATCTCGCGATCGTCAATCACAGCTTCTTCGCGAACCCGCCTTATTTCCCGGGTTATCGCGACATGTGGGACAATGCCTTCCTCGCCCGGCTTTGCGCACATCCCTGGGGCGCGATGCGCTTCATGGCCGGGTTCCTTGCCGGCGGCGTGCTCGACCGTCACCCGATCCTGCGGCTTGCGGTGCTCGAATGCGGCTTCGGGTGGCTGCCGTTCTGGGTGCGGCGCATGGACGAGCAGGTCGCCTATATGGGCCGCACGGCAAAGCTGAAGCTCCTTCCCAGCGAGCAGTTCGCGGCGGGCCGCGTCTTCTGCAACATCGAGGCGCACGAGCAAGAGCCGATGTACGAGATGGTGACCAAGGCGCTGGGCGACGGCGTCCTGATGTATGCCTCCGACTATCCGCACTACGAGTGCTGGTATCCCAATTCGATCGACAAGATCATGGAATGGTCCAGCATCGGTCCGCCCGAGCGGCAAAAGCTGTTCTGGGGCAATGCCAGCCGCTGCTTCAAGGCGACCTAGGAGGCAAGCCAGGCCGAGAAGCCGACCCAAAACGCGGTGCGGCCAACCAACAGGCTCAAGACCTGCGACGCGATGATTGCGACCCCGCCCCAAACCGTCGCGGGATGAACCCGGCCGCGCGCGAACAGATCGTAGGTCCCGCACGCGACGATGAATATGTCGGTCAGACCAAAAAACACGAACGGGTTTTTGATGAAGGAGAGCGGGAACCGCGCGACGGCGGCGGCGAGAATGGCCGCGGTTGCAAGCGTCATGAACCGTTTATGGAATTGTGGTCGCGCCCGATAGACGATTCCGAGGACAAAAAGAATCAGAAACACGAAGATGATGAATATCGGAAGCGCAAAGAGCGCCGCCGGGGACGGTCCGCCGCTCGGCGCATGGCCGTCCCGCAGGGCACTGACGGCGAGCGCGACACCGAGCCCGACCATCAAGGCGGCGATGCCGGCCCCGACCAGGCCAAGGCGACGGTGAATATCGCGCCGATTTGCGGCGACGAGACCCGTTTGCACGATGAAAAGGACCATCCATGTCGTGAACACGGCGCCGTGCACGATGCGCAGAGGTGTCAATGGCGGCGAATCGAAATAGGCCTTCAGATAATAGGTCCGTGAGAACCCGATGAAGACCACGAGCATCATGGCCACGGCCATGAGAGGAAAGAATATGCTGTCGCTGCGCGCGGCGTGCGCGGTCCGTTCGGCCAGTTTCATTTTCCCCCGACGGCACGTGAACTGATCTCTCGATCATATCACCGCGCGCCGGTTTTGCCGCACTTGTCAGATTTGCGCGATCGTGACTTGGCCGAACCGGGCGCGGTAATCCTGCGGCGTTGCTGCGAGCTGACGATAAAAGCTGCGGCGCAGCGTTTCCTCCGACCCGAATCCGCAGCGCTCGGCGATGCGCTTCACGGGCAGCCGCGTATCCGCCAAGAGGCGCCGCGCGGCCTCGACGCGCAGCCGCTCCACCGCGCGGGCCGGGGTGACGCCGGTCGCCTTGGCGTAATGGCGACAAAAGCTGCGCTCGCTCATTCCGGCCTTTTGCGCGAGCGCCGGCAGCGACAGGTCTCCGCCCAAACGGCCGGCCATCCAGCCATGCAAGTCGCCGAAGCGGTCCTCCGCCCCTTGCAGCGACAGAGTGGCGCTGAACTGCGCCTGCCCACCGGGGCGCTTCAGGAACATGACGAGATGCCGCGCGACCGCGAGCGCCAAGGCGCGTCCGGCGTCTTCCTCGACAAGCGCCAGCGCGAGATCGATCGCGGCCGTCACGCCCGCCGATGTCCAGACCGCGCCGTCGCGCACGAAGATCGGGTCGGGCTCCACCTGTATCGCCGGATAGCGGCGCGCGAGCTCGGCGCAATGGAACCAATGCGTCGCTGCGCGCCGCCCGTCGAGAAGCCCCGCCGCCGCGAGGAAGAAGGCGCCGGTACAGACCGAGGCGACCCGCCGCGCATGCCCGGCACGCCCCCGCACCCACCCCAACAGCGCGGCGTCGG
>DATJLY010000092.1:0-6708 GCA_035509095.1 Allostellaceae bacterium
CGAGGAGCTGCGCCGCCGCGGCGCCCCGTTCCGCCGCGTCGTGCTGGAGACGACCGGGCTCGCCGAGCCGGCGCCGATCCTCCAGACACTGATCCACGACCCGGACGTTGCAAAGGGCTACGCCCTTGCCGGCATCGTCGCGACGGTCGATGCCGTCACCGGCGCAGGCGCGCTCGCGCGGCACGAGGAAGCGCGGCGCCAAGTCGCCGCCGCCGACCGGCTCGTGATCACGAAAACCGATCTCGCAGGCGCCGATGCGCCGGCGCTCGAAGCGCGGCTGCGGGCGATCAATCCAGGCGCGGCGATCGTGCCGGCATCGGCGCGCGAAGGCGTGCTCTTCGACGACAGCGCGCGATCCGATCCCGAGCGATGGTTTGGCACCTTCGCGGAACCTAGGCACGCCGGCAACGGACTCCAATCGTTCTGCCTTGTCCGCGACCGGCCCGTCGACGGCGACGGCTTCGCACTCTGGCTTGCGAGCCTCGCGGCGGCGAGCGGCGAGCGGCTATTGCGCATCAAAGGGTTTGTCGCCACGACGGCGTCACCGGACCGGCCCTATCTGGTGCAAGGCGTCCAGCATGTGCTGAGCCCGCCGGTCCAGTTGGCGGCATGGCCAAGCGACGACCGCCGGACCCGTCTCGTCTTCATAACCGACGGCCTGTCCCGCGACCTGATCGCGAAGACCATGGAGGTTTGGGACGATTTCACGAGCCGCTAGAACCGCCGCGATCCGTGCGGTTCGAGGCGGATCAGTTCCGGCTTCCCACCGCCCCGCTTACCGCCAGGAGGAGATCACGGACGGTGCGCCGGAGCTCTTTGTCCTTGAGCATCACCAGCGCCTTGGCGAGGGTAACGTCATCGCGGCGGGCAGCGACGGCTTGATCCCCGTCGGTCGGATCGCGCGCCAAGTCGTCGAAGAAGTAAGAGACCGGCACGTCGAGGACCAGAGCCATCTCATATAGGCGCCGCGCGGTGATTCGATTGGTGCCCCGCTCATATTTCTGCACCTGTTGGAACGTGATGCCCATTGCCGCGGCGACTTTCTCCTGGCTCAGCCCGAGCAAGGCCCGGCGCAGGCGAATCCGCGCGCCGACATGAAGGTCGATCGGGTGCGGCACGGCGCGGCTGTCTCGCACCGTCATCGAATGTACTCGTTGGTGAAAAGATCGTCGTAAGAGGTCCGCTTCTGCTCGGGCTTGGTGAGCCCGGCGGCGACGTTGAAGAGGTCCGCATGCTCGAGCTCGGCGGCCGACGTGACCGGTATTCGCGGCGTCCCATTCAGGACCGCTTTCATGGTGGTTCGGAATATCGCGCGGTCCAAAGTTGGAAAGCGCTTCTTCACGGATGCCGCGGCACCGTCGGGATTGTCACAGACATAAGCGGCGGCTTCCCTCAACGCGTGACCGATGCCGACACAAAGCGCTCGCCGCTTGGTGCAAAGTTCGGGACGCGTCAACATGACGATATAGCCGAACGGCACCATGCTGTCGGGATCGCCGTCCGGTCCGCTCGCCACGACGAGACCGGCCCCGGCATCGACCGGACCGGCCGAATAGGGCGGGCCCGCGACAAAGCCATCGATGGCATTGGCTGCGAACGCGGCCTCCATGCTCGACTGGAGCATCGGCGCCACCCGCACATCGTCAGGGCCGAAGCCGCCGAGAGCGGCAAGAACCCGGAGATAGGCGAACGCGGCGCCGCCGATCGCCTCGACGGCGATCGTGCGCCCGGGGAGCACCTTCACGCGGGCGGCGAGGCTTGCCGTCGGATCGAACGATGCCGCCTCGAGGAGGGTTCGGCGCATCACCAATTGCACGTACAGACGATCCATCAGCGTCGCGATGATGAGGAGGTGCTGGCCGCTCCGGGCGGCGCGGAGCGGCGACGCCGCCGCCGATTCCGCGAAATCCACGCTTCCGGAGAGGACGGCGTTCACCGCGCCGACGCCCGGAACCGCAACGGATTTCAGGTCGACACCATATTTCGCCCAAAGATCATGATCGTCCGCCACGGCCTGGACCACGAAGCTGGGCGACACCGCGGGAATCGCGACGGTCGCGCGCTCGATCGCCCGGGCAGGAATACCGGCGCCGATCATCCACAGGGCCAATACGGCGGCAGCCGTGGCGAACTTTGACTTCTCAACCATCGACTTCACGCGTCATCGTCCCGACGATACTCAATAATTTCAGAGCGGCTGGCGACAGCGCGCCGCCATTGCGAAAAAACGCCCCCGTGGGATAGTCGCTGTCCCAACGCAACGAAGGCGCATGAACCGGTTTCACCATGCCATGGGTGATCTCGTGGTGCACCGCCGCTCTCGAGAAGAAGGCGATATAGGGCCCTTCGCAGAGGAGTTGGCGTGCCATCAACGGCGAGTCGTACTCGACCGCGGGGTCGGGCGCCTGCAACCCGACATTCTCGAACACCCTCGCAAGCTTGGCCCGATAGTAGTCGGACCGGCGGGGAAGGAGCCACGGACATGACGCGAGTGTCTCCGGCGAGACTTGGCGCCGACCCGACAACGGGTTGGTTGCGGCGGCATAGATTCGTGACGACCGATTTGGCACCAGCACCCTCGAGCCAAGCTCCGGGTCGGCAGTGATGTTGCGGGAGAGAGTCGCCAGCGCGAAATCAATGTCGCGCGATTTCGCCGCCGCGATCAATGTGGAGAGGTGGCCGCCGAACACGTTGACCTGAACCCGCGGGTGCGCCTCCTGAAATTGGATGATGGCTCGCGGCAGGATCAGTCCCGCGAAGTGCGGCGTAGTTCCGATCGCGACCCTGCCACGCTCCATGCCCAGCAGCTCGCGGATTTCCTGTTGCGCACGGTCGACTTCATTGGTGATCAGTCGCGCGCGCGTCTCGAGCGCCCGTCCTACCTCGTTCAAGGTCATCCCGTCGCTGGACCGGATGAACAAGGGAGAGCCGGCGTCACGCTCGATCGCCTGGATGCTGATGCTCAATGCTCCTTGCGACATGCGCAGCGCGCGCGCCGCGTCGGAGATCGAGCCCGAATCGATGACCGCCAGGAAATGCCGAAACCGCTTGATGTCCAAAGAAAATGACCTCGCGCCGCTTTCTGCCCATTAGGATCATAAATGCCTGTGGCTCAAATTCCCAGGAGCCTTGATGGCTCACCCGTCGCCCGGAACAGATTTACAATATCGATGGATATATTCATGATTTGAATGAGGGACGGATTGGTCCGTGACGGTGGCAAGCGAGGTCCGGAGATGCCGATTGCTCGGCTGGATTTTCTGGCGTTGTTCCTTGAGCTCACGAACGAAGCAACGGTCATCGCGGAGACGATGGATGACCAAGTCCTCGCCGGCATGGCCAGTTCGGCCGCCTTTGCCGCCGGCCGGCAATTGGGGCTGAGTGAGGATCAAGTGGCCGGCATGCAGCAAGATATGCTGCAAGCGCGCATGGGCGGGTCATGCGGACTTCGCATCGTCCCTGATCTCGAGGGTCCGAGCACGGCGACCGCCGTCGCGAGACGGCGGCGCAGGCAAGTGTTGGACGGCGATAGACCGGTGACGGCCCCGCGTCCTTCCGACCGAGGCCGTTCCGGCTGCTAGCGACGTCCCACGCCGGCTGCCAGCCGCCAAAGCGATTGCCGATAAGGACATCACGGTTTGCGCGTCTGATCGAGACGCGCCTTCAAGCGATGACTTTGCCCGACGGCCCATCGGCTTTGCTGTAGCTTTTCGGCGGCTTCGAAAAATGAAGTGCGTGCAGCGTCGCCGATATCGTCGGGCAGAATTGGCTTTTGTCCAGGCACGTCGACACGCCGTGTGCCGTCCCAAAGCTCGAATTCCGTGCAAATATCGCCGCACGCGTCGGCGAGTTGGACAGCGATCCACAGCGCGTCGCCATCCTGTTCGGCGTCATAATCCTGTCGCCCGACAATGCCGCTTCGACCGCGGAAATAAATGCGATAGGTCGCCATGAAACCTCTCTCCCTCATATCGGTTGAAGGCGCGCGCGAACGCGCACGGCGCGAGGACCCGCAAGCGCCCCCGACCGAGACCGCCCGAGTAAGTTGTTTTCAGTGACCGGCCTTTAACGATCGGCGGCGCAGCCTCGGCCACATCGTTTCCGGGAAAATCGACCCTTAAGGGGGATTATCCAGAATATGCCCCAGCCGGACGGATTGGCCTCGCGACAGCGAGATGCCTGGAGGAAAATCAGAACGAGAGACAGATCTTGCCGAAATGCCGGCCCGACTCGATCGCCGAGATCGCCTCGCGCGCTTCCTCGAAGCGCCAAAGATGATCGTCGATCGCGGGCCGCGCCCGGTGCAGTTCGAGCGCGCGAACCATCTCCTCGAACGAAGCGCGCGAACCCAACGTCACGCCCAGCAGCCGCACCCCTTGCGTCACGATGCGGCCAAGATCGAGCTCGGCCGTCGCACCCGCCAACACGCCAATGAGCGCCACCGTGCCGCCCGCTCGCACCGCGCGCAAAGATTGCGCGAGCGTGCCGGCGCCTCCCACCTCGATAACGAGGTCGGCGCCCTCGGGCGCGAGGCGCCTCACCTCACGGCTCCATTCGGGCTGAGCGCGATAATCGATGCCGTGCGACGCGCCCATCGCCTTGGCGCGCGCAAGCTTTTCTGGCGAGCCCGACATGATGATGGTCTCGGCCCCAAGCATCCGCGCGAACTGCAGCGCGAAGAGCGACACGCCGCCGGTGCCTTGGGTCACCACAACATCGCCCGGCTTCACCCCAGCGCCGACGATCGCGCTCCATGCCGTGACGGCGGCACACGGCAAGGTCGCGGCCTCGACCGGCGTCATGTAAGAAGGGGCCCGCACCAGGTCGTCCGCCGCGACCACCATCAATTCGCGGGCAACGCCGTCCCGGGGGCCGCCCAGCAGCGCCTCGCGATGCTGCTGCCGCAACGGCCCGGCATGCCACCCCGGCATGATGATGGGACATACGAGATCGCCCGGGGCAAACCGCGAAACGCCGGCGCCCAGCGCCTCGACCCGGCCGGCGCCGTCCGACAGAACGATCAGTGGCAATGTTCCCGAAAGCCGTCCATAGCCACGGCGCAGCACGACCGCATCACGGTAATTGACCGAGGCCGCGGCCAAGCGCACCAGCACTTCGCCCGGACCCGGCGCCGGGTCCGGGCGGTTGCCAAGCCGAATATGGTCGAGCCCCCAATCGCCCGCGAGTTCCATCACGCGCATGGCGCACCTCCGTTATGCCAGGGTCTACACCCCCTTATAATGACGACGCTATTGATTACCGGCGCCGGCTGGGCAAATTTGCCCACCATCGAAGAAACGGATCGATCGACATGACGTCTCGTGGTTCCTGCATATGACTTTCACCCCGCGCCAGTTTCGCGACGCGCTCGGGCTTTTTCCGACCGGCATCGCAGTCGTGATGGCGGCCGACGACGACGGCAGCGTCGGCGGTCTCACCGTCAATTCCTTCACATCGGTCTCGCTCGACCCGCCGCTCATCCTGGTCGCACTGGCCCGCACCATCTCGAGCTACGACATCTTCGAGCGCGCGAGCCATTTCGCCGTCAGCCTGCTGCGCGATGACCAGCGCCATGTCTCGTCGGCGTTCGCGAAGAGCGATCTCGCCAAATGGCAGGGCGGGCACCATCGACACGGCAACCTCGCGCCGATCATCCACCCCAACCTGGTCGCGTTCGAGTGCGAGACCTATTCGCGCCATGACGGCGGCGACCATCGTCTCCTGCTGGGCAAGGTCATCAGCATGGAAACCGGCGGCGACACGGCGGGGCTGCCGCTTCTTTACTTCCGCGGCCAATATCGCGAGTTGCGGGAAGAAGCCGCCGAGCTGGGCTCGTTCCGTCTCGAAGGCTGGTAGCTCAGCGCGCGCGCCAGGTGAAGACCGAGGAGACGGCGTAGTTCCAGACGACGCCGACCGCAATGCCGGCGAGCCCAGCGACCCACCATGAATATTGATGCGCGAAAGCCGCCGACGCGATGCCTACATTGGCCACCGCGCCGATGGCGCACACCGCGTAGAACGACAACAGGCCGAGCAGGAACCGCAGGCCCTTGAGACGCCGGTCGCGGTAGGTCAAAAGATTGTTGAGCGCGAAATTGCTGGTCATGGCGACCATGGCCGCCGTCGCCTGCGCGACCGGGAAGGCGAAATGCGCCAGCATGAGCCGAAGCGTCAGAAGATGCACGAACGCTCCCGAGCCGCCGACGGCGCCGAACAAGACAAAGCGGACCGGCACGAACCGGCCGACCATCTTGTCCAGCAGCAGCATGAGATATTCCCACACCACCAGCGAATCGAGCTTGCTTTCGCCATGGAGGCGGGGGCGGAAGGTGAAGGGCAGCTCCGCGAAGCGATAAGGCGTCGGCGACGAGGCGAAGAGGTCGAGAAGAATCTTGAAGCCCTGACCCGAAAGCCGTCGCACGGCGCCGTCGAATGCGGGCCGCGAGATCATGAAGAAGCCGCTCATCGGGTCGGTAAGGTGGGCCGACACGACGAGCCGCGAAAGACGCGTGGCGATGCCGCTCATCGCGACGCGGTTCTTGTCCCAATCGCCGACCCCGCCGCCGCCGACATATCGGGACCCAACGACCACATCGAGCCCGCCTGCCTTGATCGCCGCCAGCATTTTTGGAAGCAGCGTCTCGTCATGCTGCATGTCAGCGTCGATCACGGCGATGTACGGCGCGCTTGACGCCTGGACGCCCTCGA
>DATJLY010000093.1:0-9577 GCA_035509095.1 Allostellaceae bacterium
TTGATGCCGCCCTCGTCGTTGATCATCTTGTAGTAAGCGACCTGCGCGCGGCCGTAGGAGCCCAAGGCCGAAAGCGGGCCGCTATAAGGCATGGTCTGTCCGAGCTTGATCTCGGTATCGCTGACCCCCGGCCCGTATTTCTTCTCCGCCGCGGCCGGTCCGCAGATGAGGGTGACGCCAAACAGGATCGCAAGAGCCGCCGTTCCGGATCGATTCATGGCAAATTCCCTCCCAGGTCTTAGAGTGTCGTCGCTTTGCACGCCTCCTCTAGTGCTGTCGCCAGCACCGCTACGTCCTCTGCCGTCGTCTCGCCATGCGTCGCGCAGGCGCGGACGATGTCGCGTCCTTCAAACGTCGCGGCCGAAACCCAGGCGCGCCCCGAGCCGACGACGCGCTTCACGATCGAGCGAACGTCGACGCTCCTCATTGGCGGCTCGAGACAGAGCACGGCCATCGCCGACTTGTTGGCGACGCGCCAGTCTTTCGCCTCGAGCGTGTCGCGAAGCAGCGTCATCATCGCGATCGCATGCTCGACATGGGCGGCGTAGCCCGCCCATCCGGCCGCGGCCAGCGACAGAAAGAGACGCAAGCCCAGGAACCGGCGCGACCATTGCACCGAGTTGAGATAGGGATCGACACTCGCCGCATTTGACGGCATGAAGTCGTTGGCAGCGTGAAACGCCGACGACAGCACCGATGCGTGCCGCGTCAGGAACATGCCGCAGCCCATCGTCACAGCGAACCATTTGTGCGCGTCGATCGTGATCGAGTCCGCGCGCTCGATGCCCGCAAGAACGGGACGCAGCCGATCCGACGCAATGAGCGCGCCGCCCCACGCCGCGTCGACATGAAGCCAAAGCCCGCACTCACGGGCGATATCGGCACAGGCCGACAGCGGATCGACCATGCCGGCGTTGGTCGTCCCGGCCGTCGCCACGACCATGATGGGAATGCGGCCGACGGCCCGGTCCGCGTCGATCGCCGCGGCGAGCGCGGCCGCATCCATCCGCCCCGCGCCATCGGTCGCGACGAACCGCACGGCGGCGCGGCCAATGCCGGCCTGGTGCGCGATCTTGAGCCAGGCGAGATGGCAATCCGTCGACGTGTAGAACACCGGCGCGCCGGCGAACGCGCGCGCGCCTTCGGCCGCAAAGCGCGCGTTCGACCGGGTGAGCGCCGCGATCAGCGCCGTGTAGTTCGCTTCCGCCCCGCCATTGGTGAAATGGCCGGCCGCATCATCGGGATATCCCGCGCGCGCGGCGATGGCCCGGATCACATGGCCTTCGATCGCCACAGCCACCGGCGACGTCGTTGCCGTGGCAAGCTGCGGGTTGAAGACCGCCGCGATGCGGTCGGCGCACTGGGCAGGAAACGTGGGACCTGGATTGAACAGCCCGAAATAGCGCGGATGCGTGATGTGAACGAGCCCGTGTTCGAGCTGCGCGAGTGTCCAGGAACAGAGCGCGCCCATCTCGCGCGGCACGCGAAAATCATAGCCGGCAAGCTCGGCGCGGAACCGCTCGACATCCAACCTTGGCGTCACCGGTCCGCGGGCGACGCGGTCCTGTGCTTCGAGGAGCGCCCGTGTCAGATGATCATCCCATCGTTCCCGGTCCGCGCCGGTCGGAAAAAGCGGCGAGGGAACCGGCGCCGTCATAGGCCGGCAAGCGCGCGCCGCGCGGCGACAGTGCCGCTTCTGCGGCGGGCGAGATAGCCAAGCCAGTTCCGATAAAGGCACAGGGCCGGCGGGTGCCAGCTCGGCGGCGCGGACTCGTCGGTCTTGCCGGCGGGAAAATCATCGATGAGCCGGGCGTCGCGGTGTCCTTCGGCGCGCCGGCGAAAGGCGGCGAAGGACGAAGCGCTCGCCGCGTCGAAATAGAAGCTCGGCATTTCCGGATAGTCGTCGCGTTCGCCGGCGAGGAAGCGGCCGACGTCGCGGCGATATTCGCGCGCCAGCGCGCCGGGATCGTACTCGGGGTGGCCCTGGACGAACAGGAACAGGCTGTTCCGCTCCTTGACGAAGAGATCGGCGCCGCCTTCTTCGGTCTCGGCGAGAATGCTATAGCCCTTGGCGAGCAGAGCGTCCTTCGGCACATCATTGGAGCGCGAATGCGGCACACGCCAACGCGCCGGCAGCCCCTGCGTCAGCGGATGGTCCATCGTCTTGACGCAATTGAGTACGCCCGAGAGCTTGTCCCCGAACGCCCGTCGCTCGATCCCGTCGGTCCGCAGCACCGCGGCATGCGCGGCAAGACACGACCATAATGTCGAGTTGGTGTGACCCGCGGCCCAATCGACAAGCTTCTCCAGGCTCGGCCAATAGGGCTCGTCCTCGAGCGCCATGCTGCAGGGTTCGGCGCCGGTCACGATCAGCCCGTCGACGGGCTCGCTCCACAGCGCAGCGACATCCCGGTATCGGTCGCGGATATGGGCTTGGCTTGCCGCCGAGCGTGGCACATCGGGCAGGGCATAAAATCGAAGCTCGAGCGATGCGCCCTCGGCCCGAGCGGCGGCGGACAGAAGCTCGCCAAACTGCCGCTCGGCCGTGCGCAGCCCCGCATCCTGCATGTTGTTGACAAGGCCGATGACGAGCGGCGCGATGGCGGCGGCGGTCATCGCGCGGCGGCGTCCAGCGCCTGATCCAGGTCGGCGATGATGTCGTCCGCGTGCTCGATCCCGATGCTGAGCCGGATCGTCTCGGGCGTCACGCCGGCCTGACGCTGCTCCTCGTGCGTCATCTGGCGATGGGTGGTGGAGGCTGGATGGCACGCAAGCGACTTGGCGTCGCCCAGATTGACGAGGCGCTTGACGAGCGTCAGCGCGTCATAGAACCGGACGCCGCCTTGATAGCCGCCGCGGACGCCGAACGTCATGAGCGAGCACGCGCGGCCGCCCAGATATTTCTGCGCAAGCCCGTGATAGGGATTGTCCGGAAACCCGACATAGTTGAGCCACTCGACGCGAGCGTCGTCGCGCAGAAACTCGGCGACCCGGCGCGCGTTCTCGACATGCCGGTCGATCCGGACCGCAACCGTCTCGATGCCTTGAAGCAGCAGGAACGCGGAGAGCGGCGACAGGACCGCGCCCATCGTCCGCTGACACACGCTGCGGCAGCGGGCGATATAGGCCTCGGCCCCATAGCGCTCGGCGTAGACGAGGCCGTGATAGGAGGCATCGGGCTCGGTGAACATCGGGAAGCGCTTTGCGTGGTCGCGCCACGGGAAGCGGCCGCCATCGATGACGGCGCCGCCAAGCGTCGTGCCGTGTCCGCCCATGAACTTCGTCAGCGAATGCATGACGATGTCCGCGCCATAGTCGAACGGGCGCAGCAAGATGGGGGTCGGCACCGTATTGTCGACGATGAGCGGTACGCCGTGCCGGTGCGCGACCTCGGCCAGCGCCTCGATATCGCAGACGTTTCCCGCCGGATTGCCAACGCTTTCGCAAAAGACGGCGCGCGTTTCGCCGTCGATCCGCTCTTCGATCGCCGCGGCCCGGTCGGATTTGGCGAAATGAACCTTGATGCCGAGCTTCGGCAAGACGTGCGCGAACAGCGTCTGGGTGGTGCCGTAAAGTTGGGGCACCGAGACGATATTGCGCCCGCTCTCGGTGAGGTTGAGCACCGCATAGTGAAGCGCCGCCTGGCCCGATCCGACGCACAGCGCGCCGACGCCGCCTTCGAGCGCCGCGACCCGCCGTTCGAGCACGTCGGTCGTCGGATTGTTGATGCGGGTGTAGCGATAGCCCTCGACCTCGAGATTGAACAGCGCTGCGCCGTGATCGGCGCTGTCGAACTCGTAGGCCGCGGTCTGATAGATCGGCACCGCGACGGCCTTGGTGGTCGGTTCGGTGTCGTAGCCGCCATGGATCGCGACCGTCTCCCGCCGCATCGGACGCGTCCCGCCAGGCCCCGTCGATTTGGTCGCGTCCGGCCGCATGGAATGCCTATCCCCGACGACCCGTTTTACCAATATACGCGCCCTTCCGCCACGCAGACCTCAATACGCGAACGGCGTAAAAGTTAATTTAACCCGCTCGCGGCAGGCTATTTGAGGTCCGCGCCCTGGGGCGGCGTGCCTTCGAGATAGGTCGTGGCGCCGGCGATGGCGCCGGTGCGGGACAAAAACGCGATAAAGCGGACCGGCTCGGGGCCGAGCGCGGTGAAGGCATGGGGCGTGCCGGCCGGAATGGAGATGGTGTGGCCTTCGCCCACCACCTGGCGCTCGTCGCCGAGCCGAAGCTCCAGCCGGCCGGCCATCACCACGAAGATTTCGTCGGCATCGCCATGGACATGGAGCGGCGCGCCGGCGCCTGGCTCGAGGATGCCGAGGCTCGAGCTGCAGGAAAGACCCTGCTCGCGCCCGGCAAGCACGAAGCTGCGATAGCCCGGCCGCCACGGCACCTCCGGCGCGTCATCGTTACGCACGACCGCCATGGCTCAGTTCCGCGTCTTGTCGACGAGCCGGTTCTTCGCGATCCAGGGCATCATGGCACGCAGCGTCTCGCCGATCTTTTCGATGCCGTGATCGGCCGAGCGGCGGCGCATGGCCTTGAAGCTGGCCTGGCCGGCCGCGTTCTCCAGCACCCACTCCTTGGCGAATTTTCCTTGCTGGATCTCGTCGAGCACGCGCTTCATCTCGGCCTTCACGCGGTCGTCGATGATGCGGGGCCCGCGCGTGTAGTCGCCATACTCGGCCGTGTTGGAGACCGAATAGCGCATGTTGGCGATGCCGCCCTCGTAGATCAGGTCGACGATCAGCTTCACCTCGTGGAGGCACTCGAAATAGGCCATCTCCGGCGCATATCCCGCCTCCACCAGCGTCTCATAGCCCGCCATGATGAGGGCCGAGAGACCGCCGCACAGCACGCACTGCTCGCCGAAGAGATCGGTCTCGCATTCTTCCTTGAAAGTGGTCTCGATCACGCCGGCGCGCCCGCCGCCGATCGCCGACGCATAAGAGAGCCCAAGCTCCAGCGCGTTTTGCGACGGGTTCTGCTCGACCGCGACGAGGCATGGCACGCCGCCGCCACGCACATATTCCGAGCGCACCGTGTGGCCCGGCCCCTTGGGCGCGATCATGAACACGTCCATGTCGGGGCGCGGCTCCACCAGCTTGAAATGAATGTTGAAGCCGTGCGCGAACGCCAACGCGGTGTCGGGCCGCATGTTGGGCCGCAGATCGTCGCGATAGAGCGCCGCCTGAAGCTCGTCGGGCGTCAGGATCATCACGACGTCCGCCCATTTCGCGCCGTCGCCGGGCGCCATCACCTGGAATTTCTCCGCTTCCGCCTTCTTGGCGGACGCCGAACCGGGACGCAGCGCCACGCGCACGTCCTTGACGCCGCTGTCGCGCAGATTCATCGCGTGGGCGTGGCCCTGGCTGCCATAGCCCACCACCAAGACCTTGCGGCTCTTGATCAGATTCACATCCGCGTCGCGGTCATAGTAAACGCGCATGAACGCCCTCCCTTAAAATCGTGTGACGCCGCGCGACATCGCGACGACGCCGGTGCGGCAGATATCGACGAGCCCCAACGGCTCCATCAGCGTGATGAAGGCGTTGAGCTTCTCGGTGGCGCCGGTCATCTCGAAGACGAAGCTTTCGGTGGTGGAATCGACGACGCGTGCACGAAAAATATCGGCAAGCCTAAGGCTCTCGATCCGCTTGTCGCCGGTAGCCGCCACCTTGATGAGCGCAAGCTCGCGCTCGACGTGGGAGCCTTCGTCGGTGAGGTCGTGGACGCGGTGCACCGGCACCAGACGCGACAGCTGCGCCTTGATCTGCTCGATGATCATGCGCGTGCCGGAGGTCACGATCGTGATGCGCGACAGGCCGTTGGCGCGGTCGGTCTCGGCGACGGTCAGGCTCTCGATATTGTAGCCGCGCCCGGAGAAAAGCCCGATCACGCGCGCAAGGACGCCCGGCTCGTTCTCGACCAGGACCGCGATGGCGTGGCGCTCGACATCGCCCGAGCTCACACCAGCACCATGCCTTCTTCGCTCACCGGGCCTTTGTCCTGCCGGTCGCCAGGGCCGAGCAGCATCTCGGAATGCGCGGCACCCGACGGGATCATCGGAAAGCAATTCTCGAGCTGATCGACCGCCACGTCGACGAGGACCGGCCGGTCGACCGCCAGCATCTCCTTGATCACGCGATCGACATCGTCGGGCTTTTCCGCGCGCAGACCGACTGCGCCGAACGCCTCCGCGAGCTTCACGAAATCCGGCAGCGAGGCGGTGTAGCTTTCGCTGTAGCGGCCGCCATGCAGCAGCTCCTGCCACTGCCGCACCATGCCCATGTACTGGTTGTTGAGGATGAAGCCTTTGACCGGCAGCCGGTACTGGCAGATCGTGGACATCTCCTGGATGTTCATGAGGATCGAGGCCTCGCCGGCGATGTCGATGACGAGCGCGTCGGGCCGCGCGACCTGCACGCCCACCGCCGCCGGAAGCCCATAGCCCATGGTGCCGAGCCCGCCCGAGGTCATCCAGTGGAACGGCTCCTCGAACTTGAAGAGCTGCGCCGCCCACATCTGGTGCTGACCGACCTCGGTCGTGATGAAGGGATCGCGCCCGCGGGTCAGCGCATAGAGCCGCTCGATCGCGTATTGCGGCTTGATCACCGAATCGGACTTCGCATAGCGCAGGCAGTTCTTCTCGCGCCAGCCCTCGATCGACTTCCACCACGGCGCGATCGCCTCGCGGTCGGTCTTGAAGTTGCGCCTCTTCAGCGCCGCAAGCAGCCCCTCGAGCGCCAACGTCGCGTCGCCGATCACCGGCACGTCGACACGTACGTTCTTGTTCACCGAGGACGGGTCGATGTCGATGTGGATCTTCTTCGAGCCCGGCGAGAAGGCATTGAGCCGCCCGGTCACCCGGTCGTCAAAGCGCGCGCCAACGCAGACCATCACGTCGCAGTCATGCATGGCGAGGTTCGCCTCGTAGGTGCCGTGCATGCCGACGAGGCCGAGATACTGCCGGTCGGATCCCGGGAACGCCCCGAGCCCCATCAGGGTCAAGGTGCAGGGATATCCGGTCTTCTTCACCAGCTCGCCAAAGAGCGCGCAGGCGCGCGGGCCCGAATTGACGATGCCGCCGCCGCCATAGAAAAGCGGCCGTTTCGCCGCGGCGATGAGCGCCGCTGCCTCTTCGATCCGGGCCGGATCGGGCACGATCTGCGGCCGGTAGCTCTTGTGCGCTGGCACCGATTCGGGCGCCGTATAGTCGCCTGGCGCGAACAGCACGTCCTTCGGCAGATCGACCACCACCGGGCCGGGCCGGCCGGTGCGCGCGACATGGAACGCCTCGTGCATCATGCGCGACAGGTCGTTCACGTCCTTCACAAGGTAATTGTGCTTGGTGCAGGGACGGGTGATGCCCGTGGTGTCCGCCTCCTGGAATGCGTCGTTGCCGATGAGGTGGGTCGGCACCTGCCCGGTCAGGCAAACGATCGGCACCGAATCCATGAGCGCGTCGGTCAGGCCGGTGACGGCGTTGGTCGCGCCCGGTCCGCTCGTCACCAGCACGACGCCGACCTTGCCGGTCGTCCGGGCATAGCCTTCGGCCGCGTGCACCGCACCCTGCTCGTGCCGCACCAGGATATGGCGCAGCCGATTCTGCTTGAAGAGAGCGTCATAAATCGGCAGCACGGCCCCGCCCGGATAACCGAATACGACATCAACGCCCTGATCGATCAGGGATTTGATGACCATTTCGGCTCCTGAAAGGCGGTGCTGATCCATAACGGGCTCCGTGACTATCCACAGAACCTAGTGGCCTAGTCCGAGGTGGTCAAGCATGTGCGACGAATAAATGCCAAAATTTCGGGAAGTAAACTTTCCGAATATTGCGCGGTTAGGATCATTGGCTGCAGGTCCGTCATGCGGTGTCGGAGCCAGGTCGTCTGCCGCTTGACATAGCGGCGGGTAGCTTGCTGCGCCGCAGCAACGGCTTCGTCGCGGCCGACCCTCCCGGCGAGCCAAGCGGCAATCTCGCGGACCCCTACCGCCTTCATCACCGGCAGACCCGGGGAAAGGCCGCGCGCGACAAGCGCCGCGACCTCGTCCGGAGCGCCCTGCTCCATCATCGCGATGAAGCGCGCGTCGCACAGCGCATAGTGCGCGGCCCGTGGCGGCAGCAGCGTGATCGCCGCCATGGCGAAGAGCGTCCCGGATGGCATGGACTCGCGCTGCCACGCGCCGAGCGTCCGGCCGGTCGCCGCGAGCACCTCGAAGGCCCGGATCAGCCGTTGCCTGTCACCCGAGGCAAGACGCGCTGCCGCCTCGGGGTCGCGCTCGGCAAGCGCGGCGTGAAAGGCGACCGGACCGAGCCGGCGATGAAGCGCCCGCGCCTCTTCGCGCACGGTGTCCGGGATCGGCGGCACCGCGGCCAGCCCGTGAACCAGCGCATGGATATAAAGGCCGGTGCCGCCCGCCAGGATCGGGATGCGTCCCGCCTGCCGGGCCTCGGCGATCGCCGCCATCGCAAGCGCGCGCCAGCGTCCCACGGAGCAGGGTTCGGCGGCGTCGATCACACCATAAAGGCGGTGGGGCGCACGACGCTCGGCATCCGGCCCCGGCCTCGCCGTCAGCACGCGCAAGTCGCGATAAACCTGCATGCTGTCGGCGTTGATGACGGTCCCTTGAAGCGCGCCGGCAAGGTCGAGCGCGAGCGCCGATTTGCCGCTCGCGGTCGGTCCGGCAATGAGGACAAGCGGCACGTCGTTCCGAGCCATGGCCCCGTTCTAGCGCCTTCTGCGTGCGCCGGCTTGACCTGCTCCTTCGGGTGAAAATACTATTAGCCAAAATAACTAATTAAACGCCACGGCCTGTGAGTATCGAGGATAACCGGAGGAAACGAGGCCAATCATGTCACTTCTCAGCAAGGACCGAACCATAGCGCCGCCCAGTTATAGCCGGTGGATGATTCCGCCTGCCGCGCTCTGTGTGCATCTCTGCATCGGCCAGGCCTACGCGTTCAGCGTGTTCAACCTGCCGATGACCAAGCTCCTGGGCATCACGCAATCGACACCCGATGATTGGAAGCTGACCGACCTGGGATGGATCTTCAGCCTTGCCATCTTCGTCCTTGGCGTATCGGCGGCGCTGCTGGGCCGATGGGTCGAAGACGGCGGCCCGCGCAAGGCGATGTTCACCGCGGCGCTGTGCTGGAGCGGCGCTTTTCTGATCTCGGCCTTTGGGGTCTATATCCACAACATTTGGGTGATCTATTTCGGATACGGGATCGTCGGCGGGTTCGGCCTCGGCATCGCCTATATCTCACCCGTCTCGACCTTGATCAAATGGTTCCCGGATCGTCCCGGCATGGCGACCGGCATGGCGATCATGGGATTTGGCGGTGGCGCCTTCATCGCATCGCCCTTGTCGGTTTGGCTGATGGCGCGGTTCTCGACCGCGTCGCATGTCGGCGTCGCCGAGACCTGGGTCGTCATGGGCGTCATCTATTTTTGCTTCATGATGGTGGGGGCGTGGATCGTGCGCATTCCGGCCCCAGGCTGGGCGCCTGTGGGATTCGTCGCGGCGGCCGCGCCGAAGAAGCTCGTCACGACGCGCAACG